>JAFXJX010000044.1 GCA_017532025.1 Clostridia bacterium
ACTATGCGCATTGGAAAAAGGATTACAAGCGAGAAGCCCAAAGCTGCCAATATGGATTTGTGCACTATCTTGAGGGGATGCTAAATATAAACGTAAAGCTTGCAAAAAGCTATATGTTACAAGAAAAATATAAAGATGCAGCAAGTGTCTTGGAAACCTCTCTTGAATTGATACAGTGTATTTTTAAAGGTAATGAGGTTTTGCCGCCCATTCATCATCGTGAGCATGGCGATCTCTATGCACTTCTTGCAGAGATTTATCTAAAAGATGGAGATTCTGATAAAGCGCTATCGTATCTTGAAAAAATGGTGAATTACGATTTAAATGATTATGCGACGATAGGTAGTAATACTAAGACAAAAACTCCGCTTTTGAATTTGATTCCTCACGGATTGTACCGAAAAAGGATTGATAGACATCAGAATTTAGTAACCAAGCTCAGTGATCCTCGATTTGAGTCTTTAAAAACTAATGAAAGGTATCAAATGCTGATCAATTTGGTCAACGAATGATTGTAGCCTCCGATAAGGAAAAATCCTTGTCGGAGGCTTGTTGCATTATTTGAATTGCACCACCACAATAGTGGTGAGTAAGTGCGCACTCACGGGTAAAAAAAGCCTCCCTTGTGTAAAGGGAGGTGGCACGGCAACGCCGTGACGGAGGGATTGTAGAAGCTAAAATTTTCGCAATAACAATCCCTCAGCCGCCTTCGGCGTCAGCTCCCTTTACACAAGGGAGCCTCTGGCTGTAGCCATTTGTCTTTCTATTGAATTATTGTAAAAACTGTCCTTTAGAACCCGATCCTTTAGCATTGGGAGTTTTCTATGTTCAGCGTGTTTTGCTTCTTTTTCCGATTTTGAAAATGCGCCGCAAAAAGGGCTTGATCATACGCGGCGCCTTAACGGTGACGATTTTCATACAAGTGCCTTTCTGTTTGGTTTTGACTTGCTCTCTCGTTACAAGTATATGCCCAAAGGACAGAAGGTTTACTGTCTTTTTTTATCCCACGGCTTTTTGTTTTTCAGAATGTTGTAGAGTGCTACGTAGCTGTTATGACGGCTTGTGGGAATTTCTCCCGACTTGACCGCATCGTATATGGCACAGCCGTCTTCGCACAAGTGCGTACAGCGTGTGTAACGGCAATTGCCGATCTTATCGGCAAATTCACGGAAGTTTAAGGGAAGCTCGTCTTTGTCAAAAAAGTCAAAGCGTTCAAAATCGAGCATGGAAAAACCGGGGGTGTCGGCAATATAACCGCTGACTTGGCAGGACAACAGCTTGGAAAGCGGAAAGAGCTCCACATGGCGTGTGGTGTGTCTGCCACGCGCGGTTTTTCGGGAGACGGTGTTGGTAGAAATTGAAAGTGTGGGGAAAAGAAGGTTCATCAACGTGCTTTTGCCGGCACCTGATGCGCCGGCAAAAGCCGAGATGCCGTTTGCAGCATCGCTTTTGAGAAAAGAAAGAAGAGAAGAAACGCTATCCTTGTCTTCAAGCGTGGTTTGGAAGACTCGGAAGTTTCCCGTGTAAATATCCGAAAGCGCATTTGCCTTTTCACGGTCAAGATCAATTTTTGTGATGACGATCACAGGCTCAATCGAAAGTGATTCCGCAATGGCGATGAGTTTATCGAGCGTGAAAAGATCAGGCTCGGGGTCTTTGGTCGGAATCACGCAAAAGAGCGTATCCATATTGGCAAGCGGCGGACGGATCAAGACGTTTTTTCTCTCGTGTATTTCGGCAATCACGGGGTTTTGCAGTTCGTCGTAGCCGACTGTGACGAGATCGCCCACGGTGGGTGCGGTCTTTTCATGACGGAATACACCCTTGGCGCGACATTCGATTTTGCCCGAATCTGTCATGATTTCATATAAGCCGCCAAGACCTTTGACGATGCGTCCGTTTATCTTATCCATAGACACCTGTTCCTTCCAAAGTATAGCATCATTATAATAAAAAATTTTGGTTTTTACAAGTAATTTTTCAAAACTTATTGAAAAAACTGTGTTTTTGTTGTAAAATATATTGAACTTAAAAGAAAGTTGGTTTATTTATGAAAATTGATCTTCATGTTCATACGTCCGAAATCAGCGGATGCGCCCATGTGACAGGAGAAGAAACGGTCCGTCTGTATGCCGAAGCGGGCTAAGATGCCATTGTGATCACCAACCATTTTGCTTCGTATAACCAAAGACGCTTTGAGAGGGCAGGTTTTGATTTTTTTGCGGAATATGCCAAGGCGTTTCATCTTGCCGAAGAAGCCGGCAAAAAATACGGTCTTAAGGTTTTTTGCGGTTATGAGCTTCGTTTTGATCAGAATGAGAATGATTATCTTGTGTATGGCTTGGATTTGGAAACTGCCGCCCGTGAAGGCGCGAATTTCTTTCAGATGGGACCGCGTGAGTTTTCTGCTTATGCCAAAGAACACGGCATTCTGTTCTATCAGGCACACCCTTTTCGCAACCACATGACAGTGACCAATCCGAACTATCTGTTTGGTATTGAGGTGAGAAACGGCAATCCGCGCCACGATTCTCGCAATGACATTGCCGCTGCTTGGGCAAACCGTTTTCCGCATCTCAAGAAAATCGGCGGCTCGGATTTTCACCAAAGGGAAGACCTTGCCATCAGCGGTATTGAAACCCCAAAAAACGTGGAAACGATGGAAGACCTTTTGGAAGTCTTAAAGAGCGGTGAGTATCGCGTGATATGAAAAGCTTTCAGGATATTGTTAAAGTGTTTGAAGAGGTTATCTCTTCAAGAACGCTTGAAAAGGCGGTTTTCTCAAGACCGCTTGATAAATCGGTGAAAAAGACGGTTGCCAAGCTGTTTAAGAAGGGCAATGATGTTTTGTGTCAGATCGAGCGTTTTACCACCGACAACAAGGCGCACCACGAAAATATCCCCGCAAGCGATGCGCCCGCTCGACTTGCCGAAATGGCAATGCAGGAATACGTGCAGAGCGATATTTTTTCAAAAGACGGCTTTTGTGAGATTCTTGTTTCCAAAAAAGGACATATTCACATTGCCGATAAGCGCACCCAAACCAAAGAAAGTGCACCTGCCGAGATTGCCGAGCACAACCGTGAGAAGCATTATATTTTGGATGCAGAGGCACACGCGGCGTTTCTTTCGCGCCTTGGTGTGAGTGATGAAAAGGGAAGAGTGTTTGAGAAAAAGCGCTCTAAATTTAAGCAGATCAACCGTTTTCTCGAGTTGCTTGATGATGTGTATGACAAGCTGCCGAGTGACGGTGTTTTGACGGTATGCGACCTCTGCTGCGGTAAGAGCTATCTCACCTTTGCGGTGTATTATTACCTGACCGAGATCAAAAAGCGCGAAGTGACCATGTTCGGTGTGGATCTCAAAGCGGATGTGATCGCGTATTGTGAGAGCGTGGCACGCGAGCTTGATTGCAAGGGACTGACCTTCCTGTGCGGTGATATTACGGCGTTTTTGCCGAATACGCGTGTGGATCTTGTGATCTCGCTTCATGCGTGCGACATTGCCACCGATATTGTGCTTGATTTTGCGGTGAGGGAAAAGGCAAGAGTTCTGCTGTCCACGCCTTGCTGTCACCACGAAATGATGCGGCAGCTGAAAGCGCCGTCACTTTCGTTTGTGGCAAAGCATTCGATGCTCAAGCAAAAGCTGTGCGATGCTGCAACCGATGCGCTTCGCGGCTTGAAGCTTGAAGCAAACGGCTACATCGTGGATATGCCGGAGCTGATCGATGCGGAAGAAACGCCGAAGAATTTGATGATTCGCGCCTATCTTTCGGAAAAGGTTGATCCTGCCGCGCGCTCCCTTGCCAAAAAGCAGTATCTTGCAGCGGCAGAATTTCTTGGTGTGACGCCCTATCTTGGGCTTATGCAATAAATCTCCATCATAAAAGACTTGAAAAAGAAAGGATTTTTATCATGGCAAAAGAAAAGAAACAAAGAAAAAAGAGTACCTTCTGGGCGGACTTTAAGAAGTTCATTACCAAAGGCAATATCATTGACATGGCAGTCGGTGTTGTTATCGGCGGCGCGTTCAGTAAGATTGTAACCGGTCTTGTCAATTACATCATCAACCCCTTCGTCGGTATGTTCCTGAAGCAAGGATCGCTTGACGATATCAAGACAGTAATTATCCCCGAAGTGCTGGATGCGGAGGGCGTTGTTACACAAAAAGAAGTGGCCATTCTCTGGGGTACATGGCTTCAGACCATCCTTGACTTTTTGATCGTGGCAGTCTGCATTTTCATTGTTCTTCGTTTCATTATGAGAGCGAAGAGCAGACTCGAAGAAAAGGAAAAGGCAGAGGAAGCTGCCAAGGCTGCCGAAGCTGCCGAAAAGGCCGCTGCTGAAAAAACCGTTGCCGATGCGAAAGCCGCTGAAGCTGCCGCCGCTCTTGCCGCCAAGGAAGAAAAGCTGAATGAGGCTATCCTCAATCAGGAAAAGCTTCTTGCCGAGATCTGCGAAGTTTTGAAGAATAAGTAAGATAGAATCAAAAAATGCTACTCGGTTGAGTAGCATTTTTTCATTATGCACACCACATATCGATCACTTTTCCGTTTTCATCATACTCACCCTGAAAGATGAAGTCTGACGCATATGCGTGTTGCTTTAGAAGCGCGTCCCGATCGATGCTTTGCGCTGTCTTGGAATTAGGTGTTATGACAAAATACTGATCGTCATAGAAAGTATTGTAGCCTTGTGTTTTGGTGTATTTCCATGAAACGCGTACGATGCCGAGCACGCCGTTTTCGGTTTTTTCATACCATCCGAAAATGCCGTAAGAGGAGAGGGTCTTATCGCTGAGATCCTGTATATGAGGCGGTGTCAGCTTGCCTTGATGATAGCTTTCCGATACTTGTTTTAAGGCGGATGCGAGATCGGGCAGAGCATTCAGATCACTTTCGATAAACTTCATTTCGGATTTGCTAACTCTTTCATAAGATCTGAAATCTAACGTTTCATTGGTGGGATATCCGTTGATAAAGCGACGAAAGAACATGCGAAACTCATGATAGGATTGATGGTTGCGTTCATGGAGAGCTTTGAAAAGAATCGGCAAATATAATCCGTTTTCGGGATTCTGACAATAGTTGAAAGCCTCGAGAGCCTCTCCTTGGAGCGGTGATAAGGAGTAAACTTGATAGTCATATTTGTCTTCCAAGGAAGCTTCTATTTTGCTTCGACTTGAGCCGACAAGATCAGAAAGACCATCTTCGATTTTTTGCCGTTTGGTTTGGGTAATACTTGACCACGCTTCGTTGGCTGTCCAAAGGCTGAAATCAAAAACGCCGTTTTCATCAAACGCCAATATATCGGAAGGGTTGCTTTTCATCCCAAAGAGCGGGAGCGAAAAGGATTCATAGGAAGAAGTGTCTTGATTGTAAAGAACAAAGTAATTATATGCGCGCTGTGCCAAATAGGAGAGAAGAAAGCTTTCGTACTTTGAAAAATCACAAAGATAGCTTTCAGGTAAAAGAAGGAAAAATTCCGAATCTTTTTCCATACCGCGTCCCCAAGGCATGGAGAGCGTTTTCATTTTCAAAAGACGAAACGTCTGAGAGGATTGGTATTCTTGGTGATGAGATGCATAATCTGCATACATCATTGAAGTGTTTACCGGGATCAGGTATCTTGCTGGCAAAACTTCAACAAGCGAACAGGAGATAGCAAAGCCGCTTGTATCCATCGGGACGAGTCCGCTCCATGACGAATCAGTTGGGAACGTGTCATGGATATCGCCTTCGTAATACTGCCACGGTGAGACGGTAATTGGCGTGGGCTCAGTTTCCGGAGCTTTGGAAGAGGTAGAAGTTGTGGGAATAACGGTTGGAACGTTTGGCTCTTGGTTGGCGATCCAAAGCGAGAAGAAGATGGTTGACAGCAAAACGAGAGGGCAAACGGTGGCAAGTAAGACCCGTCTTTTTTTGAATGGCATGGCAGCTACTTTTTTTCTTTTCTTTTGGGTGAAAAAAGAGTAAAAGAGACATACGGAAAGCAGTAAGAGCAGGCAGGCGGCAATGATGATAAGTGCATCGGAGGAGAATACGGATGAAGTTTTGCCGGGCGCACCATTATAACTCTGATAATAAAAAATCGGAGGGGATGGAGGGGGTACTGTGCCGGGGAGTGGTACCTCTTTTTGGGTATCGGCAATGCCAAGTGTCGGAGGGGATGGAGGGGGTACTGTGCCGGGGAGTGGTACCTCTCTTTGGGTATCGGCAATGCCGAGTGTAAAGAAAAGGGCTGACAGCAAAAGTGTGACACAGGCGGCAAGCAAAAATGCTTTGGGTCGTTTTCTTTTTACAATCGGAATAATCGTTTGAGCGTCAGCGATCAGTTTATCATCAATGAGGTCAAAGGCTTTTTCAAAGAGTTCCTCTTTCTTCATAAGATCCCCTCCTTTTGTAAGTGATTTTGCAGCTTGTCGCGGGTGCGTTTTAACATCATTTTTACCTTGCTTTTGCCAAAGCTGTGTTTGTTGGCGATTTCCTCAATCGATTCAGAGTACCAATAATGCAGAATGAAGACGCGCCTCTCGGTTGGTGAGAGGCTTTTGAGAAAGGCGTTTAAGCTATCGGCAAGCGCTTCGGGTTGCATGGCTGAGAGCGCGTCGCTATCGGGTATGGAATCCACAAGCTCGGACAAGGGGAGTGTGATGGTTTTTCCGCCGCGCTTTTGTGTATTTTGCTCACGCAGTTTATTGAGCGATATGTTACGGGTGATTTTGGCAAGAAAAGCAGACAGGATTTGGGGGCGTGCGGGAGGAATCTTTTCCCACGCCGCAAGGTAGGTATCGTTTTCGCATTCCTCGGCATCCTCTCGGTTTTTCAAGATATGGTAGGAAAGTGAAAAAAGGTATTCGCCGTATTTTGCTTTTGTTTCGGAAATCGCATCTTCCCGACGGTCAAAATAGAGCGCAATGATGGTTTGATCGTTCATGGTTTCTCTCTCCTTTCTTTTGTTCCCCTACTTATGTAGTAACGGTTTAGGATAGGTAGGTCACATATTTTTTGGAAAAAAGTAAAAAATCTTGAAAAAAGAGGAAAGCTGAATCAACTTTCCTCTTGGTTTTTACAGGTTACGCAGGTTTTCAATACGTTCGGGGTTTTCGGTTTTGGCCCATTCTTTTAAGGTGTCACAGGGAAAGGACGGACATTTTCCACAGTGGGGAAGCGCTTTTTCAGAGGCACAGTGGTAAAGATCGCACTTGCCCCAGAAAACTTCACCTTTGAGGGCGTGACAGCCGGCGCAGTCGCGCTCTTGGCCTACTTGACAGGCATCGCAGTTAATTCCGCAAGAAGAATAGTTTGGCATAGTATTATCCTCCTTTTTGGGTGAGATCGTAGCTAACATCCAAAAGAAACGTGAGGATATCGTGATCCACACTGCCGTCAAGAAGCACCGAAACCCAATGCTTTTTATTCATGTGATAAGCAGGGAAGATGCCTTTTTGATGCAGAAAGGAATCGCGGATTTCTTCGGGAATTTTCAAGTTTACGATCCACACGGTTTCATTTCTTGCAAGTGCGAGTTTTTTGGCATTGACTTGCATGATGGCGGCGAACCACTTTTTATTGCTATCGTGACGGAAAATCGATACATCGGGATATCTTGCAAAGGGATGCTCGGCAGTGACACCGCAGGTGGTTTGTATGTAGCTTTCAAATTCGTTTTTTGTCATGGTATCAGCCTTTTTCCACCACGAAGAAGAAGGGAGATTCGGGGGAGTTGACAATTGAGAATTTGGCGGTGAGGATGCGGCTTCTGTCGTAGGTGGCAAGCAGTTCTTCCACCATTTTGCCTTCTACCGTGCCTTCATCGTGACCGGGATATACCGCGATGATGAGACAGCCGTCACGCTCCAATAGTTCGATGGCGGCTTGGATGGCGGGGATTGTGGTTTCGTGCAATGTGGTAATGCTTTTATCACCGCCCGGCAAAAAGCCTAAGTTGAACATACCAACGCGGATCTTGCCGTCCACATAGTCCTTGACCTTGTGGTGCGAGTCGCAAATGAGGGTGTAATTCTCGGGTGCGTTATGTTGTTTTAAGAGTTGTTCGGTAGAATCAAGCGCCGCCTGTTGAATATCAAAGGCATAGACCTTGCCTTCTGCTCCGACAGCTCGGGAGAGAAAGAGGGTATCGTGTCCGTTGCCCATGGTGAAATCCACCGCGGTACATCCGCGTTTGATATGGGGCATCAGAAAATGTTTGTGTGTATCAAGAAGATCGAGCATGACAGAATCCTTTCGGTTTTATTTTCCCACGCAGAAGTTGTGGAAGATGCGGTCAACAATATCGGTCGTAACGTTTCTGCCGTCAGTTTCGGCAAGGGTTGCCATGGCGTTTTCAATATCCATGCCGGCAATATCCTGCGTAAAGCCGCTGTCAAGGGCTGAAATCGCGCGTTTCAAATGATCGGCGGTTTGCAAGAGAGACGCATTTTGACGGGCGTTTGCCACGATGGCGTTGTTATCGTAATCGATCTCGCCGCTAACAAACAGCGATTCGATGGTGTTTTTGAGTTCGTCAAGTCCTTTTTTGTGTTTGGCAGAAAGAGACAGTACGCCGGTAAAGCCATTCTGAAGATAGACGCGATATTGGTCGGTGCAGTCGGTATCAAGGTCGTTTTTGTTGAGAATGGCGATCTTGGGAATGGGAAGGGTTTTCAGCTTGTTCAGGAACGCGATATCCTCTTCGGTGGGAGATACGGAAGCATCGAATACAGCAAGGACAAGCTCGGCTTTTTCAAGGGCAGATACCGAGCGCGAAATGCCGATCTTTTCCACCTCGTCTTCCGCTTCGTGAATGCCTGCGGTGTCAACAAGCTTTAAGAAGATCTTGCCGATTGTTGCTTTTTCTTCAAGATAGTCGCGCGTTGTGCCGGCATAAGAGCTGACAATGGCGCGCTCTCTGCCGAGAAGTGCATTCATCAGCGAGGATTTTCCCGTATTGGGCTTGCCCGCCACGACTGTGTAGATGCCGTCTGAAATGGCGTGTCCCGCTTTATAGGTGGCAAGGAGCGCTTCGACATCGGCAAGCGCTTTTTGGATGCCGTCGCTAAGCTCTGTCACCGAAAGATCGGTGAGGTCTTCGTCGGGGTAGTCGGCATAAACGTAAGTTTGGCTGACAAGAGCCAGCAGGTTTTCGTAAATGCGGTCGATCTCACGCGAGAAAACGCCTGAGGTGTGCGAGCGGGCAAGGTACATTTTATCCTTGGTTTCGGCGTCGATCAGGTTGATCACGCCTTCCGCCTCGGAAAGCGAAAGCTTGCCGTTCACAAAAGCGCGTTTGGTAAATTCACCCGGACCTGCCTGTACAGCGCCTGCTGCGAGAAGTGCGGTGAGGACTGATTCTGTGATGAGAATGCCGCCGTGGCAAGAGATTTCCACCGTATCTTCACCTGTGTAGGAATGTGGCGCACGAAAAAGGGAAGCGATGCCGTCGTCAATGACTCTGCCCTCAGCACAGATATCGCCGTACAGCATGGTGAAGCCTTTGGTTTCGGCAAGTGTTTTTTTGTTTTTGGCTTTGAAGATCCTGTCGGCAATGGCAATAGCATCATCCCCCGAAATGCGAATGACCGAGATGCCACCTCTGCCGTAAGGCGTGGCAATTGCCGCAATGGTTGTGGTAAACATATTCATTCCTTTATGATTTGATGAGATATTCGCGCATGAAGTTCAGCATAAGACCAACCCATTGGCTTGCGTGTTTTGCCTCGGGGGTGTGTCCCATGCCCATGCCGTGATTCGGATAGGGGAAAATGTGAAGCTCTGTGGGAATCTTCTTTTCAATCAGCGCGTTTGCCATGGCCAAGGCATTCTTGGGCGGCACGCCTGTATCGGCGGCGGTGTGGAAGATGAAGCAAGGCGGTGTGTCATCCTTGACATTCTTTTCGGATGAGAATTTGTCTCGTTCCGCTTGATCTTTCCATTGACTGCCGAGAAGGTTTCTTCGAGAGCCTGAATGGGTGTAGTCGTCCATGGTGATGACGGGGTAGCAGAGAATGCCCATATCGGGACGGGAAGAGATTTTGTCGGTTTCATCGCCCGTGTTTTTTCCGTAATCAAAGTGCGTTAGCGACATCGAAGCAAGATGACCGCCTGCCGAAAAGCCCATGATGGCGATTTTGTTTTCATCATAGCCATAAGTTGAAGCTTCGCGTCTTGCTACGCGCACCGCGCGAAGTACGTCTTCAAGCATAGCAGGGTTGTGGTAGGCTGGCGCAATGCGATAGTTGAGCACATAAGCGGAGATTCCGTTTTGGTTGAACATTTCGGCAATCCACTCGCCTTCTTTATCAAGGCAGAGAAAAGAATAGCCGCCGCCGGGGCAAATGATCACACAGGCTTTTGCGTCTTCTACCATGTAAGGTGTCATAAAAGGCTCGGTTGTGATTGTTTCAGTATTACAGGGAATATTTTCTTCCCAGAGTTTGATCATAGCTTCCTCCAAATGATTGAATATATGTTATTATATCAGTTATCAAAAGTTATGTCAATAAAATTCGAAAAATATGGGAATAACTCTTTACAAATTGAAAAAAATACTGTATAATACACACATATTCGAATAAATCACTGTATCAGTGTCACATAAAAGGAGATTACGATATGATTTACAGAAATCTTGAATATTTGGCTGCCTTTGACCCCGAGCTTGCGGAAGCTGTGGAAAAAGAACTTTCCCGTCAGCAGAACGGTATTGAACTCATTGCCTCGGAAAATTTTGTGTCCGAAGCGGTTATGGCGGCAAACTCGTCGGTTCTGACCAATAAATATGCCGAAGGGTATTCGGGCAAGCGCTACTACGGCGGCTGTGAATGCGTGGATATTGCCGAAAATCTTGCGATTGAAAGAGCAAAGCAGCTGTTTGGTGCAGCGTATGCCAACGTACAGCCTCACAGCGGCGCGCAAGCGAACACGGCTGTTTATGTGGCGTTCTTGAAGCCCGGCGATACCGTTCTCGGTATGTCGCTCGCCGAAGGCGGTCACTTAACTCACGGAAGTCCTGTGAACGTTTCGGGTCTTCTTTATAACTTTATTCCTTACGGCGTGAGCAGCGAAACCGGCAGAATTGATTATGACGAAGTGGAACGCCTTGCGAAAGAGCACAAGCCGAAAATGATCGTGGCGGGTGCTTCGGCATATCCCCGTGTGATCGACTTTGAACGCTTTGCTAAGATCGCGCACGAAAACGGCGCGCTTTTGATGGTGGATATGGCGCACATCGCGGGTCTTGTGGCAACAGGACTGCATCCCTCGCCCGTACCGTATGCTGACATTGTGACAACTACCACACATAAGACACTTCGCGGTCCTCGCGGCGGTTTGATCCTGACCAACAACGAAGAATACGCCAAGAAGATCAACAAGGCGATTTTCCCCGGCACACAGGGTGGTCCCTTGATGCACACCATTGCCGCCAAAGCTGTGGCACTCGGTGAAGCCTTGAAGCCTGAGTTTAAGGCGTATGCCGAGCAGGTTGTGAAGAATGCGAAGTCCTTTGCACAGGGTCTTTTCATGCAGGGCTTTGATATGGTTTCGGGTGGTACCGACAACCATTTGATCCTTCTTGATCTGCGCAAGATGGGCATTACCGGCAAGGAGCTTGAAAGACGCCTTGACTTGGTTCACATTACCGCGAACAAGAATGCGATTCCGAACGATCCTCAGAGTCCGTTTATCACATCGGGCGTTCGTCTCGGTACACCTGCGGCAACCACAAGAGGCTTGAAGCAGGATGACTTTGTCACACTTGCGCGCTTGATCCGTATTGCAAGCTCGGATGATTTCGAGGACAAAGCCGACTTTATCCGTTCGGAAGTGGCTCTTCTTTGCAAGAAGTATCCGCTGTATCCTGCGAAATAAAAAATGGAATGAACAATATGAATTTTCACGGAGTTAATTTTTATTCCAAACAACCACAAAAGATTTTCGAGTTTTATAAAGCATTGGGTTTTAGAGTGGTGCAGGAAAAAGAGTCAGATGATTATTTTGGAGCGGCATTGGCGTTGACTGATCAGAAAGAACCTTTAATGTGGATATGGACTGTGCCCGAAGATAAAGAGCAACCTTGTTGTAATCATTTGTATTTCACTACAAATGGAAAAGTATATGAAATATATGACAACATAAAAGCCGCGGGAATTGAATGCCCAGAACCTTTTAAAACTTTTTGGGGTGGCACAGAACTGATTCTAACAGACCCTGACGGAAACACTGTTCTCTTTGTATGAGTTGACAATAAACAATAAACCACGGTTCAAGAGAGCCGTGGTTTCAGACGGAAGACAAAGTCACTTTTTGAGGTGGCTTTGTCTTTTTATATTTGAATACGGATAATCAAATATTCTTATTTTTTTTGATGCCCTCCTCATCCGTGAGTCACAGACTCACGGATGAGGAGGGCATCATGTCGAACATAAACTTTGATTTGTCCATCCTAACAAAACAAAAAGAAATCTCACTTTTTGGCAAGATTCCTTTTTTTATTTATTTCTTTTCGGTGGCTTGCATGAAGTCGGCAAGGAGGGAGTCTTGCAGTTTTTTGAGAAGCTTGGGTGCTTTTCCGCCGACGGTTTTGCCGTCTATTTCACAGACAGAAAGGCAGAGTGAGCCTGCAGAGGAGACGATGATCTCATCGGCTTCCATGAGTTCTTGCATGGTAAAGGGACGCACTTCAACCGGAATGCCGAAGCTTTCGCATTTTTGCATGATGTGACCGCGCTGAATACCGGCAAGGATCAATTCATCGGCAGGCGGCTCAATGAGCGTGCCGTTTTTGAGAATCTGAATATTCGAGTGTGCGCACTCGGTGACGCGATCGCCGCGGTGGAAAACACATTCATCGCATCCTGCCTCTTTGGCGGCGGTGGCGGCAAGCACACTTGGGATCAGATTCAAGGATTTGATATTGCAATGGAAAAAACGGGTATCTTCGCGCGAGATCAGCTTGATTGGTCTGTATGTTTCACGAATTGACATCTCACGGATGATGATCCACAGGTTAGATCTTAAATCTTCGGTATAGGCATGGCTTCGTGGCATAGTGCCGCGTGTGATTTGCCAATAGACAAAAGTCTCATTGGCATCGACCTTTGCCACCATTTCGTTGATGATTTGAATCATTTCCTCTTTGGAGCAGGGAGGGGTGATGCCGAGCAGGGCGCAGCTTCTGAAAATGCGGTCTATATGCTCGTGTAATGAAAAAACAATGCCGTTTCGGGCATAAGCAGAATCGTAAACGCCGTCACCGAAGGAGCAAGAGCGGTCATTCATTGGCACGGTCATGCGGTCAAGTTCATCATAATGTCCGTTATAATAGCCAAGTGTTTTCATAAAGGTTTCCTTTCCGAGCGTTTTGTCGGGATGCTTTATTGTATGCGGGGTGTTGGATTGGGGATGATTCTTTCTTAATAGAAATCTTAGTAACTGAGTGTGTCTAATTTCTTATGTATTTGACTCATTTTTAATCTTTTAGCATCTTTGGATGAAAACGAAACATTCAACGTTTTTTGATCGTGATTTTCATCATAATAATCGATTCCTAAAAATAGCGGTCCACAGTCAATATGAAAGAAATCATAAATATGATACGTACCGATGCATATAACATCGTCCCATTTTACTTCTAATACAATCTTTTGGTTTATCTTTCTAACAAAACCTGTTTCATTAAAAATTAAAACTGAATTTGCAAACTTGATAAGCAAAAAGTAGATCACAACAGAAAGCAAAAAAACACCAAGCATTAAGGTCAGCAAAATTAAAGAGTCTTTTCTGTTGTTGTATATTTCACCTAAAAAGAATCCCAATATGAGAAGAAATTCCATTCCCGCGCATGATAAAATTGTTAACCATTTTTGTTGTGTTCTTGCGTTGTATATAGTCATCATGTTTGTCCTTTCCGAGCGGTTGGGGTGGTTTGTTTCATTGTATGCGTGAGGTTAGATATAAAACACTTTTTTTGATTGCGTCGCATCCGTCTTGGTCTTCGTGATTGATTGTTCCGTTTTGGCAATATGCTAAAAGATTTGTTCTGACAGATTGGGTACACGCTATAACAACTATATGAATCAATCTATAATTTCATCAAAAGTGTTACATAATGTAAACCAATTTATATTTCCATATTCATCTAATTCTTGTTCACTTGAAACATAATCGATTTTTAGCGTTTCAAATTCAACAACAACAAATCTTATGTTTTCCGAAGTTTCTTCACACAAAATGACAACATTATCGTCATACCAGCCTTTAATAAAATGTCCTTCTATTACTGCAGGGGTGTTATAAACAGAATTGGTAAAGTATGGAACATTTAATTTTTCGTATGGGATTTTGATTAGTCTTGCCTTTGAACCTAAACTTACATCCAGGCAAAAATCATGAGGCAATTTTTTTTGATACCCATCTATATTGCTACCGAAATTTTGTCCAATCTCGATATTTGAATATTTTTCTTCGTAATTGCTTATGCAAGAATTAAGAAACGTAAATAAAGAAGATATAATAATCACTACTAGTATCAGTTTTTTCATTTTAATCTCCTTTCATATTCCTTACGATAAATGACACCTATATTTTACCATAGTGTGTTGATGTTGTCAAGCAAAGTATATGGCGTGATTATCAAGGCTTTTCTCTCTATTTTTCGAAAAAGGCTTGACAGTGAATGCCCTTTGATATTATAATACAAAGTGACCGAATTGGGCTGTCGCGCGGCATACGCCGAAAGGTATTGCTGTGAGGAAAGTCCGGGCTTCAAAGGGCAGGGATAACGGATAACGTCCGCCGAGGGTGACCTCCGGGAAAGTGCAACAGAAATAAACCGCCTGCGTGCAGGTAAGGATGGAAAGGCGAGGTAAGAGCTCACCGACTCCTTGGTAACAAGGAGTGCCATGTAAACCCTATCCGAAGCAACACCTATGGGAGTGCGAAAGCAATGTTTTGTCCGACAGAATCCTGTTGGTGGCACAGAGCGTTATGGCAACATAACGACAAGATAGATGACAGCTGCCGCTTATGCGGTACAGAACCCGGCTTACAGGTTCGGTCAAATTTTGATTTTTACGAGGTTGTATGTCTTTTCAGATCGGTAACATAACCTTAAAACACGGTATCATGCTTGCTCCGATGGCAGGCGTGACAGACTATGCGTTCCGCCGTCTTTCGATTCGGTGCGGTGCGGAATATACGGTTTCGGAAATGGTTTCCGCCAAGGCGATGCATTATCGGGATGAAAAGACTGCAACGCTTGCCAGAATCCGTCACGGGGAGCTTCCCATGGCGATTCAGATATTCGGCAGTGAGCCTGACATCATGGCGGAGGCGGCACAGATGCTCGAATCGGGGAATTACCGAGGATGCGTCAGTGAGTTGCCTCCGTCTGCTATTGATATCAATATGGGTTGCCCTGTGCGAAAGATCGTGACCAACGGCGAAGGCTCAGCGCTGATGAAGAATCCCGCTTTGGTATATGACATTGTGAAAGCGGTGTCAAAAGCCGTGACGATTCCCGTGACGGTGAAGATTCGCGCGGGGTGGGATGCTTCTCACAAAAACGCGGCGGAAATTGCGCTTGCGGCAGAAGAAGCGGGGGCGGCTGCCTTGACGGTTCACGGAAGAACCCGTGAGCAGATGTATCAGCCGCCTGTGGACTATGAAATTATCGCTCGCGTGAAAGAGGCGCTTCATGTTCCCGTAATTGCCAACGGCGGCATCAATTCAGCAGAGGATGCTTTGTTTGTAAAAAAGGAAACCGGCTGTGACGGCATTATGGTGGCGCGCGGCGCGGAGGGAAATCCCATGCTGTTTTCCGAGATTCGCGCGGCATTTGAAGGCGTTCCATATGAAAAGCCCTCTTCGAAAGAACTACTTTGCTTGGCAAGAGAGCATATCGCGCTTCTTTGTGAAGACAAGGGCGAGTCGATTGGCGTGAGGGAAGCGCGCAAGCATCTTGCTTGGTACGTCAAGGGTGTTCGGGGTGCTGCGTCCTTCCGTCAGGCAGTTAACTCCACATGGACGTTGCCTGCTTTGCTCCAATTGATCGATCAGCTGGAAGCCGATATTTGTGAATGATTTTGTAAAGAAAAGGAATTGATATTTTGAAACGAGAAAGCGGTGTACTCTTACACATCTCTTCGCTTCCGGGAGATTATCATGGCGGAAGCTTTGGGCAGGCGGCAAAGGATTTTGTGGATCTTCTTGCCGAGGGCGGTTTTACATACTGGCAGGTTTTGCCGTTTGGTATGCCCGACGAGCACGGCTCGCCCTACAAATCGATTTCTGCCTTTGCTGGAAATCCTTATTTCATTGATCTGGATGCTTTGTACGGCGAAGGGCTTTTGACGCTTGAAGAACTTGCATCGCAAAGACAAAGTATGCCGTATCTTTGCGATTTTGAAGCCCTTGCCAAACGCTTTGATTTGTTCCTTGCGATATCGAAGCGTGTGAAAAACAGGGAAGCGGTCGAAGCTTTTATTGAAAACAATCCTCGTCTTGATGAGTTTTGCCGATTCATGGCGCTTAAAGAGGCAAACGGCGGCGCTCCTTGGTGGGAATTTGATTCTGAAAAGACTGCAGATGATGACGTATTATTCATGCACCGTTTTCTGCAGTACAAGTTTTTTGAGCAGTGGAGCGAGATCAAGGCGTATGCGAATGCGCGTGGGGTAAAGATCATCGGTGATATGCCGATTTACGTAGATCTTGATAGCTCTGACGTGTATTTTGGAAGAGAGAATTTTCTTTTGGATGCTGAGGGCAAACCCTCTCTTGTAGCAGGTGTGCCGCCTGATTACTTCTCGCCCGACGGACAGCTGTGGGGTAACCCGATCTATGATTGGGCGTACATGAAAAAAGACGGCTACACATGGTGGCGCGATCGCATGGCACATACCATGAAGGTGTTTGATGGCG
This sequence comes from Clostridia bacterium, assembly GCA_017532025.1. GTDB lineage: Bacteria > Bacillota > Clostridia > Oscillospirales > CAG-272 > RGIG1993. Next base: position 16,925 of record JAFXJX010000044.1, read on the forward strand.
TAAGAATTGACCATTTCCGCGCGTTTGCCGAATACTATACAGTGAAAGCCACCGATAAAAACGCCAAAAACGGTAAGTGGAATAAAGGTCCGGGGCTTCCTTTTGTGAAGATTCTCAAAGAAGTGGCAAACGGCGGCATGATCATTGCCGAAGACCTTGGCGACATTGATGACAAGGTGAAAAAGCTTGTGAAGGATAGTACATTCCCCGGAATGCGTGTGTTTCAGTTTGCTTTTGACGGTGAGGATGATTTGCACCGTCCGCACGCTTATCCCGAAAACTGTGTGGCATATTCGGGTACGCACGATAACAACACGCTGCTTGGATATCTTTGGGAATTGGATATGGCGAAAAAACGTGAAATGCTTGACTATATCGGCGCTGATCCCGATCATTGGGAAAATGCGGTGCTTCCGATCATCAAGACGATCATGCGAAGCCATGCGGCAATTACCATCTTCCCGATGCAAGACCTTCTCGGATACGGCAAGGACACGCGCATGAACACACCCGGAAAGGCAAGTGGAAACTGGGCAATCCGTCTGACAAAAGCACAGCTTGATTCGCTGGATACAACGTATTTTTGCCATCTGAACGAGCTGTATCACAGAAAAGGATAATGCTATGAATCAAAATAATCCATTGTTCAACCAAAGATACCGTTTTGTTTTCCTTGGTTTTTTGTTTCCTGTTTTTCACTATGTGATCATGCTGCTTGTACAGGTTGCGGCTACGGCTTGTATGTCGATCGCTTTTTCATTTGCCCAAGACATAACCGCGGCAGAGCTTGAGAAAAAGGTGCTTGTTTTCCTGACGGAATATTCGGATGTGTTCAGTGTGATTTCTGCACTCCTGACCGTGCTTCTTGTGATCGTGGTATATTTGATTATTTCTTCACATTTCACAAAATGGCAATTGACACCACCGTCGGTGAAAACTTATTTTTCTTTGAACAAAATCAGCAAAGGACTTGTTTTTAAGCTGATTCTTCTCGCTTTCTTCTTTTACCATTTCGTGCTTGGCTTTTTGAATCTTGTGGGCTTACTTGCACCCTCTTTGATGGAAAGCTACAACAGCGCGGCAGAGTCGGTGGATGCGGGAAAGAGTGTTTTTTCACTTGTGATGAGCTTTTTGGCGCTTGTGATCGCCGCGCCCATCACTGAGGAATTGATTTACCGCAACATGGCAATTGCCAACCTGAGAAGCCGTTTGCCGGCAGTTCTTTCGGTTATCCTCTCTTCACTGATTTTCGGCATTTTTCACGGCAATTTTGTTTGGATGCTGTACGCTTGCGGTCTTGGCCTTTTGTTCGGCTTTCTCTATGTGAAAAGCGAATCAATCTATGTGTCGCTTGTGGTGCATACGGCTTTCAATCTATTCGGGTATGTGTATTCGGTGCTTGGTAACTTTGCGAGCGAATCGATGGTGCCGGTTATCAATCTGGTATCGTTTTGCCTGATTTTAATTTCGCTTGTCGGTGCGCCCCTTGTTTTTGTGTGGGTGTGGTTAACGCTTTCCCAAAAGGATAAGCCGATTCAATGAATACAGGAGGTGTTAGTATGCAGCTGACACTCAATCAAATTGATAAAAGTTTTGGTACGAAAAAGGTTTTACGAGGCATTTCGCTTTCGGCTGAAGGCGGAAAGGCGTTTGGTCTGCTTGGCAGAAACGGCGCGGGAAAAACCACGACGATCCGCATTCTCATGAATGTGTTTGCGGCCGACAAAGGCGAGATTTTGCTTGACGGCAAGCCGATTGATTATACCAAAATCAGATTTGGCTATTTGCCCGAGGAGCGAGGTTTATATGCCAAACGCAAGATTGCCGAACAGCTTGTCTTTTTTGCCGAGCTGAACGGTCTTTCGCATGGCGATGCCGTGGCATCGGTGAACAGATGGCTTGTGCGTTTCGGTATGACCGAATATGCGAACAAACGTCTTGATACGCTTTCCAAAGGCAATCAGCAGAAGATACAAATGATCACGGCACTTGCCCACAATCCGCAGATCATTGTGCTTGACGAGCCTTTTTCAGGTCTTGACCCGGTCAATGCCATGCTTCTGAAAGCAGTGGTCAAGGAAGAGATTGCAAAAGGGAAGATCCTTTTCCTCTCCAGCCATCAAATGAGCTATATTGAAGAATTTTGCGACAGTATTGCGATTTTGAACGGCGGTCAAGTGGTCTTGACGGGAGATATTTACGATATCAAGCGCAACTATCCGCGCAACCGTCTTGTGATCCGCTCGACTGAGCGCGACGCCATCATGGCAAAATATCAAAATGCTTGCAAGCTTTGCGAGGATGGCTCGCTTTTATTGACGCTTTCTTCACCTGATGAAAAACAGAACGTGATGCAAGAACTTTCCAAAAGCTTTGATCTTGATGAAGTAAAAGTGTTTGAACCGACTTTGAATGATATTTTCGTGGAATACACGGAAAATGCTATTTGAGGTAATTGCGTGAAAAAACAATTTTTCACGCGGGTTTTGTGGCTTTCGTTGTCTTACGACAACGATTTTGCTGTGCAAAACCTGCCCCAATTCCCCAAAAAAGGTAGGTTTTCGTAAACGAAAACCATGGTGATTAAGATGAAACAGTTTCGAACCATATTGAAATTTGAACTGAAGGACTTTTTTACCGATAAAAAGTTCGTTGGTTTTACACTGATTCTTGCGCTTATCATTGCGGTCGTGATGTTTTTTCCTCGTTTTGAGGGCGTATTTTCGTCATCAGATGAACCGACACAGGATATACCCGACAACCGACCGGTCATGCTGGTGCACAGCGCTAAGGAAGAACACGGTGAGATCGTTAAGCAGTCTTTCCAAAATATGTTTTTTGGCTATGAAGTAATGCTTTGGCAGGGTGATGCCGCGGAACTTGAACAACAAGTGATTTCCGGAAAAGCGGCGTGCGCTTTTGCCGTTTCGGGTCTTGACAGCTATACCTACTATGTCAACGACCGTTCGCT
>JAFXJX010000045.1 GCA_017532025.1 Clostridia bacterium
CAACACAATGTTCTTTGTAGACGACGGCATATCGGGTACGACCTTTGATCGTCCGGACTTTCAGCGAATGCAGAGAATGATCGAAAACGGAGAGATCGGCGTGGTCATTGTAAAAGACCTCAGCCGTTTCGGTCGTAACTACCTCGACGTTGGCGAATACTTGGAGATCAAATATCCGACACTCGGTGTCCGCTTCATAGCAATTCAAGAGAACGTTGATACTCTGAAGAACACCGGAACGGAGATGATGCCGTTTAACAACATCTTCAACGAGTGGTACGCTGCGCAGACGAGCAAGAAGATCCGTGCCGTGTGGAAGTCTAAAGCCGAAAAGGGCGAGCGCATATCCCAAACTGTTCCGCATGGATATAAAAAATCCAAGGACAATCCGAAGCAGTGGATTGTGGACGAGCCTGCCGCGAAAGTGGTGCGGTATATCTTCCAACTCTGTATCGAGGGGTTCGGTCCTACACAGATTGCACATCGCTTAGAGGATGAGAGAATCCTTTGCCCAACGGCATATGCTATGTCAAACGGACGTAAAACTCCCAATCCGTTGCCCAAACGCGGCGAATATGCTTGGGATGGCGCTACCGTTAAGCATATCTTGGCGAACAGACAGTACACGGGATGCACGGTCAATTTCAAAACCACGCTCGTCAGCTATAAAGTACACAAGACGGTTCATAACCCCGAAGAGGAATGGCAGATCATTCCCAATACTCAAGAAGCCATCATCGACAAAGACACCTTCAACCGTGTTCAAGAATTGCGAGATGGTCGCAGACGAAATACTGCAACGGGCAGAGAGAGTCTGTTTTCGGGACTTCTGTACTGTGCCGATTGCAAATCCAAGCTATATTTCTGTGCTGCTAAAAGCATTAAGCCTCATCAAGAGTTTCACCGATGCTCTGCATATAAGGAGAGTCGAGGCACTTGTTCAATCCACTTTATTCGTGAGGTCGTTTTGAGAGAAATGATGCTTGAGCTTGTAAAACGAGTGGCATTGTTCATTCAGCAATACGAAGCGGTGTTTCTTTATATGTACGCCAAGAAGCATAACATCACTAAAGAAACGAACGTGCGCAATATGAAGGCTGCCATCGAAAAGGACAAGCGCAGAATTTCAGAGATCGATATGATGATTGAACGTTTGTATGAGGATAACGTGCTTGGTAAAATCCCCGATGATCGTTTCTCAAAGATGATGGGGAAATACGAGGCTGAACAAAAAGCACTCATAGAAGCGGTTGAAAAAGCAGAACAATCCTTACAGACATTTGAGCAGGACAAGGTGGATCTTCGCATTTTTCTTGAAACCATCCGAAAGTGTACCGATATTGATGAGTTGACTCCCGAAATTATTAACCGACTTATCCGCAGAATTGAGGTTCACAACAGCGAAAAGGTCAACGGAAGAAAGTGCGTAAAGATTGATGTTTACTTTACCGCAGTCGGTCTGATCGATCTTCCCGACGAAACCGAACTACTCAAAACGATGGAAGAAATTCGTAAATCCGCATAAGGACAAAAAACAAGAATACGGCATACCTCTTTCGAGATATACCGTATTCTTGCAGAACTGTCCTTTAGAGAACTGCTCTAAAGGCCGAACTTTTTTTCAAAAACCTATTGCAATCCGAAAAAGAATGTGATATAATAAGCAGGACGCGGCGAGAGAGCCGCGCACAGGGGTATAGCTCAGCTGGTAGAGTACCGGTCTCCAAAACCGTGGGTCGCGGGTTCGAATCCTCCTGCCCCTGCCAAAAAATCCAAGTCGAAAGACTTGGATTTTTTCATTTGTGTCCGCAGGACACAACATCATTTGCGTGCAACGCACGCAACATCATTTCGAGCAAAGCGAGAACATCATTGCCGCCCCGCGGCACAAATGAACGATGTTGCACCCTTGGTGCAAATGAAGTTGCCCTCGGCAAATGAAGTGATGCTTCGCATCAATGATGTTGCGCTTCGCGCAAACGGAATTAGACCGATAGTCTTGTGCGCTGAAATATTGTTGATTTTTAACCGAAAGTGTGATATAATAACGGCAGAAAGGCGGTCGACAAAATGATTTTTACCTTCGGCAACTATGTAGTGGATATTGATGTTGAAAAAACAAGGCAGATATATAAGGAATTGCCATTGATTACGCAAGGCTGCGCGTGTGACGGTTGCCAAAACTTTGAAAAAGCCGTCGATATCTTACCGAAAACTGTGCGTACATTTTTCGACACCTTGGGTGTTGATCTTAAAAAGATTGTAGAATGTTACGTAAATTGTAAAAACGAAGATGGCACGTTGCTCTATGGCGGGTTCTGCCATGTGTGCGGAACTTTGCTTCAAGGGAAAAGCGCTTGGGTGAGCCTATCCGAAACGCATTCCTATTATCATACGGATTTGACCTATCCCGTGGATAACCATTTTCACCTATCCTTCCAAGAAGAATGTCTTATGGTGGAGGAACAATTTGAGGCACCAATATTACAAATCGAATTTGTTGCCAATATTCCATGGGTGCTTGACAAGGAAACATCAATCAACACGGCAAAGGAAAACGTGAAATAAACATATGAAGGATAACCGAATAGAGAAAATCAAACAGCATTATACGATAATCTTGAATAACAAGAGCTATAAGGTTTTAAAACACAAAATTGATAGTGAAAAATCCTTATTAACGATAAAAACCAAGGTTTTTGGACAAAACTTTCCTGATGGTGAAAACATTTCGTTTGCAACTGCGGAAGATAGCAATTCAACACTTGTCGTGGCATGGAAAGGCATGTCGAAAGATGAAAAGGTGGAGCATTGGGAGTATAAAATTATTACATAGCCTCGTTTGCCACGCCGACGCAATCCCGCCGCGAGCTTTGGCAAAGCAGTTGAACTGTTCACGGATTTATGGTATAATGAAGCCAGGAAAGGTGGTGTAACTATGTCTCAAGTAAAAATTGGCGATTA
>JAFXJX010000046.1 GCA_017532025.1 Clostridia bacterium
GATGGTTACCCTTGTACAAGAAACCGGTTGCAAACGTATAGTTTACTTCTCTCTTCGCAAGCTTCGCGGCAAAACGTGTTTCAAGATAGTCAATGGCATGCCATGTCGTACCGTGTTCACCGCCGCGGATCACAAGCTTGGTACCGACTACATTCACAACGTAGTCATCTGTAAGTAAGTTAGCAAAATGTCCACTGCTCGAAACGGTACGATTGGTTTTACCAATCAAGATCTCGTTGGCAACTTCGGTGGACTGGGTATCCTGAACAACATTCAAGCGAACACCTGTCAGATCAAAAATCAAGTCAGCAAGACGGTTTGCGGTTTCATGGTCAAAATCATAAACCGGGAAATACTGTTTTTTGCTGTTGTCTTTGGCGTAAGCCTCATACGGTGACGTTGCGTACACAATGGTGTAGTCAGAGATAGGAGTTTCACCAATTTTCATCGAAGCGAATGAGGTAGGAACAGGTCCAAGAGTTGTATCGGGCGTTGTCACAACAGCTGTAGTTGTAGCAGTTGTTGTTGTTTCCGCAGGGGTGGTTTCATCAGTATCAGCCTGAGTTGTCACAACACCGTCCGCGGTTGTTGTTGCTGTTGTACCGGGTGTTTCGGTGCCGCCGCAAGCAACTGCAGCAATGGCAATCATAGCAACCAGACACATCAGCACAATGAGTTTAAGATGTTTCATGTTTTCCTCCTATGAATTATAGATTTGTTCTATCAAACTCTTTCAATTCTATTTTGCACAGAAAACTCTTGCTATTACGAAGCATCCGTTACAGGGTTGATAAGAGTCAGCAGATATTCAGAAAACGCTTCTGCCATCTTCAAGTGACCCATATCGTTGGGATGGAGCGAGTCCGGGAAGTGGGCACGCAAGGTCTTGGTTGCACTAAATGTATCATAGAAAGTGGTGGGATAGCCCGCATCATTGACAATGGAAAGAAGCGCTTTCTGAATCAGTCTCATATTGGCGCTTCCAAAAGAACCGCTACCGAAATAGGCAGGACAGTTAGCAAGAACAAACTTAACGTCCTTATTCTTCTTTTGGAGTGTATCCATAAGAGAAAGACAGTCTTGGTTGTACACTTCAGTATCGCGGTCTGTCCATGTTCTGAATCTATCGGAATCGTTTGTTCCAAGCATGATGGTAAAGATATCGACTGTAGAAGCTGCTTTTACTGCATTCTGATAAGGAGTAGTCTTGGTATACGCATCACCGTGGTCATTTCTCATGGTAGAACCGCTGTCACCAAAGTTATGAACAATGGCATCCTTCCAAAGAAGTCTGCCCATCTGAGCAGGATAGCTGAACATAGTCTGGTTGGATGCGCCAACACCCTGCGTAATACTGTCGCCAATGCAACCGATAACAACAAGGTGATAATTACCTGTGTACGAGAAATCTTTAGTAAAAGCATAATTGACCTCTCTCTGTGCAAGTTTGTCAGCAAACAAAGTTTCGAGATAGTCAATCGCATGCCATGTAGTTCCGTATTCACCACCGCAGATCACAAGCTTGGTATCAACAACATTCACAATATAATCATCGGTAGCCAAATCAGAAAGCTTCACACCGCCTGTAAGGGTGCGGTTGGTTTTGCCGATCAGAATCTCATTGGCAGTTGCGGTGGACGTGGTATCCTGAACAACATTCAAGCGAACACCTGTCATTTCAAAAATCAAATCAGCAAGACGGTTTGCGGTTTCGTGGTCAAAGTCATAAACCGGAAAATAAGGTTTTTTATCAGGGATTTTGGTATAGGCTTCATAAGGCGATTTCGCATATACGATGGTATAATCGGAAATCGGCGTTTCACCAATCTTCAGTCCCTTAAATGATGTGGGAAGAGCCTCTGTGGTTGTGGGCGTGGTTGTTGCAGGAGTAGTTGCAACAGGAGTAGTCACAACAGGAGTAGTCGCAACAGGAGTGGTTTCAGCTGTAGCGATAGGTGTTGTTACAACATCCGCCGCAGGGGTGGTTGTTGCTGTTGTACCGGGTGTTTCGGAGCCACCGCAAGCAACTGCGGTAACAGCCATCAACACAACCAGACACATCAGCACAATGAGTTTGAGATGTTTCATGTTTTCCTCCAATGAAATAATGAATTTATTTTATTAAACTCTTACAATTTTTGGTTTGCGCAAGAACTTTCTGCGCTATCAATGTTTGCATAGGGCGTTTTATAACCCGAAATTACTTTGCTTCGCCCGTGGTGGGAGTGATGAGAGTCTGAAGATATGCAGCAAAAGCCTCTGCCATCTTCAAGTGACCCATATCGTTCGGATGCACAGTATCAGGAAAATGGGATCTCAAGGTCTTGGTAGCCGTGTAGGTATCAAAGAATGTTGTGGGATAGCCCGCATCATTAACAATCGAAACAAGTGCTTCCTGAATTTGTCTCGTCTTGGGGGTAGCAATATTACCGGCGGTGCCGAAATAAGCGGGACAGTTAGCAAGAACGAACTTAAGATTCGCATTCTTCTTCACCAGAGACGCCATAATACCAAGGCAACTGTTGTTGTACAGTTCGGTATCACTGTCTGTCCACGGTGCAGTATCTTGCCAAGTGTCGTTGGTTCCAAGCATGATGGTAAAGATATCAGCCGTTTTGGCAGCGTTTACCGCATCCAGATAAGCTCTTGTATTGGTATAAGCATCCAAATCGTTTCTCATTGAAGAGCCGCTGTCACCAAAGTTATAAACAATGGCATCTTTCCAAAGAATTCTGCCCATCTGAGCGGGATAACCAAGCAACTTCTGATCGGAAGCACCTTCACCTTGAGTAATGCTGTCACCAATGCAACCGATGACTGTAAGATGATGGTTACCCTTGTACAAGAAACCGGTTGCAAACGTATAGTTTACTTCTCTCTTCGCAAGCTTCGCGGCAAAACGTGTTTCAAGATAGTCAATGGCATGCCATGTCGTACCGTGTTCACCGCCGCAGATCACAAGCTTGGTACCGACTACATTCACAACGTAGTCATCTGTAAGTAAGTTAGCAAAATGACCACTGCTCGAAACGGTACGATTGGTTTTACCAATCAAGATCTCGTTGGCAACTTCGGTGGACTTGGTATCCTGAACAACATTCAAGCGAACACCTGTCAGATCAAAAATCAAGTCAGCAAGACGGTTTGCGGTTTCATGGTCAAAATCATAAACCGGGAAATACTGTTTTTTCGCAGGGATTTTGACATAAGCTTCGTAAGGCGATTTCGCATATACGATGGTGTAGTCAGAGATAGGAGTTTCACCAATTTTCATGGAAGCAAAAGAGGTAGGAACAGGTCCAAGAGTTGTATCGGGCGTTGTCACAACAGCTGTAGTTGTAGCAGTTGTTGTTTCCGCAGGGGTGGTTTCATCAGTAGCAGCCTGAGTTGTCACAACACCTTCCGCGGTTGTTGCTGCTGTTGTATCGGGTGTTTCGGCGCCACCGCAAGCAACTGCGGCAATGGCAATCATAGCAACAAGACACATCAGCACAATGAGTTTGAAATGTTTCATGTTTTCCTCCAATGAAATCAAAAATTCATTATAATAAACTCTTTCAAAGTTATTACGTGCAGAAAAGATCAAAAATCACTTCCCGAGCCATGATCAATCCGGCAACAGAAGGCACAAATGCCACACTTGCCGTGGGCAAACGGGTAGCACTGTCGCTCTCTGACGGCGGAATCGGCTTTTTGGCTTCTTCCCGTGAATACACCACTTTCAGCGAAGGAATCCCCCTCGCTTTCAATTCACGTCGCATCACACGGGCAAGCGGACAGACTGTGGTTTTATAAATATCAGTCACCTCAAAGCGCGTAGGATCAGTCTTGTTCCCTGCACCCATAGCTGAAATCATTTTGACACCGGCCCGATGTGAGCGGACAGCAAGCTCAATTTTTGCCGAAACATTGTCGATAGCATCCACAATGTAATCATATCGGTCAAGCGGAAATTCATCAGCATTCTCGGGAAGATAGAACACATTATGGCACACGACTTCAGCAGATGGATTGATATCAAGTATCCTTTCTCTCATCACATCGCACTTGTACCGCCCCACTGTGCTGTCAAGCGCAATGATCTGACGGTTGATATTGGTAATATCCACAACATCCTTGTCAAACAAGGTAATTTTTCCTACCCCGCTTCTGGCAAGTGCTTCTACAACATAGCCGCCAACACCGCCAACGCCGAAAACAGCAACCGACTTGGTCGAAAGTGTTTCAACAGCCTCTTCACCCAAAAGAAGTGCTGTTCGCGCAAAACGCCGATCGTTAGATTTTGGCATCGTCAAGTGCATTCAGCATGGCAACACGGGCATCGTGTCTGCCGCCCTCGTATTCGGTGTTAACAAAGATATCGGCAAGAGCAATTGCCTTTTCCACACTGATCACTCTCGCGCCCATGCAAATAACATTAGCGTCATTGTGGCGTCTTGTCATTTCAGCAGAAAACTCATTTTCGCAAAGAGCGGCGCGAATGCCTTTGTGCTTGTTGGCAGCCATGCTCATACCGATTCCGGTTCCGCAAACCAAAATACCAAGCGGTGCTTCCCCTTTTTGAATCGCAGAGCAAACCAAATGCGCGTAATCGGGATAGTTCACACTGCAAGTACCGTCGCAACCAAAATCGGTAACGGCATACCCTGCTTTTTCAAAGTGTGTAATCAACGCGTCTTTCACTTCATTTCCTGCGTGATCGCAGGCAATCACAATCTTTTTTTCCATGATTATAGTCCTTATATATGTATTTGATCGATCAAGCATTTTCAAGCTTCAACCGTTCGTTTCTCTCTCGCTCAGCTTGCGGTGCTCGGAGATAGGTCGGTCTGAGTGCCGCATCAGTCACACAGTTCCCTTTTTGATACTCAAAAAGCGCAAGCTGCGCCACCGAAACTGCGTTTTGTAAAATCTTATCCTGCGGTGTTTCGCAAATATTACCAAGCGAAAGCGCGTCCTTCACAAGCGAATAGCCGTCTCCGCAAAGATAAACCTCTTCTTTCAAATCGGCAAGTTCTTTCGCAAGCTCGTCTATCATAATCACGCGGTCAGGGGTCAATCTCACAAGCATATCCCCCTCCCAACGGAACAGCGCATTGTAAAGCTGCCCGCGTCTTGCATCCATCACAGGAGAGATAATCCCCTTTTCCCCGCGCAGATTATACGCAAGAGCTTCTAACGTGGAAACACCGACACATTTTTTCCCCCCAAAGGCAAGCCCTTTTATCGTTGCCGTGCCAATACGCACACCGGTAAACGAGCCTGGTCCGACGGTACAGGAAAACAAATCCACATCGGAAACTTTTTTTCCGGCAAGCCCAAGAAGCTTTTCAATCAAAGGAAGAAGCGTTTCGCTATGTTTCAAACCGCAAGATACCGTTTCAGCGGCAAGTACGGTTTCATTATCACAAATTGCCGCTGTTGCCACCGTGGCAGTGGAATCAAGTGCTAAAATCAGCATAGCCGATCTCCTTTCCATCAGTCGAAAAGCTTTTCAATCGTAATCAAGCGCTCATGCTCAGACACCTTTTCAATCGAAACGGTATAATACGTATCGGGGAGCGCAAACGGAATCTTTTCACTCCACTCCACAATCATAATACAATCGGTATAGTCATAAAAGCCGATCGATTCTAAATCATCCTCGCTGTCAATTCGATACATATCAAAATGACAAAGCTTTTTTTCATCGTCTCCGTATTCATTCACAATGGTGTAGGTAGGGCTGGAAACGGCATATTCAGGTGCAATCACGGATGCAACCCCTCTCACAAAAGCGGTCTTTCCCGCACCGAGATCGCCGTACATAGCAACAAAATCACCTTGTTGCAGTTGGGCAGCAAGGAGCATTCCACAAGAGACAGTCTCTTCACTGCTGTGAGAAAGAACACGAAACAACGGTTGTCTTTTTTTTAACATCAAATTCCTCCCGATACCTGTCGAGGGTTGTAAGTAAGTATATCACAAAACAAGCAAAAAATCAAGCATTTAGCCTAAAAAAGCAAGTTCTTTTTACTTTTGGAAATAATATTTTCTGAAATTCTTGTAATGCGAAAAGTAAAAACGAGAAATCCTGTAAAAACGCTTGAGCGAAAAATCCTCACGGCAACGAAGCGTAAACACACAATCCTTGGAAAGCTCTCGAAATTCCTTTTGTAATTCTTCGTTTTTTACATATTTCTTCAGAATCCCAAGCGGAACGTTCGACCACATCGCACGCTTGTCTCCGAAATGCGGCGCATGAGAGTGGTTATATACCACGCTTTCAATCAATTCTTCCATCATATTGATATCTGCCGTTCTGACAAAATACGAAGATCTGCCAAGACGGGGATTGATTTCAAACATCAAATACCTTCCGGTTTTGGCGTCATATTTCATATCAATATTGGAAAACCCGCGATACCCGATTTTTTCAAGAAACATACGTACCCTCTCGTACACTTCACTTTCGTTTCGTGTAATAATGGCGGCATAGTTGCCAAGCGTATAGGGTGCGTACTCTTCCAAAACAGGCTGTCCGAGACAAGAAGCGCGCACAACACCGTCATTATCCGAATAGCTGTTGATCACACGCATGGCGTCATCTTTACCCTCAATGTACTCTTGCAGGATCATCTTTCCTGTATAGCCCACACGGTTAAGCGCCTCTGCCACGCGGAGATAGTCTTCTTCACTGTCAAGAAAATACACTTTCTTTTTGCCTTCAAAGGAAAGATGCAAATATTCGTACGCGTTACTGTTTTCAGGCTTTGCTACAATGGGAAACGAAAAAGGAAGTGTCTTGACAACAGAAAGTCTCTCTTCCTTGGTACATACCACGGTTTTGGGGTAATCAAGACCGTATTCATCACAAAGCGCATAAAACTTGTCCTTGGTTTCAAAACAAGCAAGTAGTTCCGAAGACGGAAACGCATTCGCCACAAGCCCTTCAAACGATTCATAATTTTTAGACATCAAAGCCGCATAATAATCCGAACAGGCAATCACCACAAGCTTTTCGTATTCTTTCGATTTTTCACGCAAAACCGAAAGAAGAGTCGGAACAAAGATTTCCTCTTTGTCAAAATCAGCAATACAGCGATAATCAAAGAGCTTGCTGTGCATGGTCGGAATCAAAAGTCTTTTACAAAGGAGTAGCGGAACAACATCATATTTTTCCCGAATCAAACGCACGTTTCCGTAAGCGTTCTCATCACTGCCGAGAATAATCGGCAAAAAATCCTTTTTCGTCATAACTACACATCCCTCGGTTTACAAATTAACCATCATCTTGTTTTTGTTATATATTTCAATTTCCTTTCTCGCGAAACATTCATCGCCCTCATATGGCTCGGCGCCGTTCTTCCGTTTTTGCGTCTTTTCAGCACCTTTGCCGCACAAAAGGAGCACACCGCCATCTTCAAGGAGCGAAAACGCTTTTTGAATCGCAAGATCGCGCTGATACACAATATCGTAAGGTGTACCGTTTTTAGCTACATTCTCGGCAATCTCATTGCAAATATCGCCAAGCGGCTCACCTGCGGGATCATCCTCGGTAATGATTACATGATCGCAAAACGCACCTGCCGCAAGACCCATATCAGCTCTTCGGTTCTTGGCTTTCTGCCCCGGCGCACCAAAGACGGACACGATCTTTTGATCGGCGAACGCCTCCGTCACGTACGAAAGCAGCGCGTTCATGCTCATTTTGTTGTGTGCGTAATCCACAATCACGGTAATCTTTTTATCCTTGGTGGAAAGATGTACGCCTCTACCTTTGGCTTTTGCTGAAGCAAGACCGCATTTGGCATAGAAGTTTGGCACACCGAACAGTTTAGCAACGGCAAGTGCCGCGAGTGCGTTTTCAACATTGTAAGATCCCGAAAGCGAAATCTCATATAAAAGCCCCTCTTCCTCTTTCCATCTTGCTACAAAAGACGTACCTGTTTCCAAGTGAGAAATATCTGTACAGGAAAGCGTATCGCTTGGCCGAAAACCAAACGTAACGATCTCACACCCCGCCTCTTTCGCAGATGAAACAATTGTCTCAAAATGATCGGCAGAGGAATTGATCACTGCCACCTTTGCAGACCGAAAGATAGAAAGCTTCGAGGAAAAATAGTCTTCAAAATCACGGTGCTCCACATCACTGATATGATCTTCCCCAATATTCAGAAACACCGCTGCATCAAAATCAATTCCCTTGGTTCTGTGGTACTTCAAAGCTTGACTCGACACTTCACAGACAGCAAAATCAAGCCCCCGTTTTCCTGCATTGGCAAGATACCGCCACAGATCAAACGCTTCGGGTGTTGTGAGTTTTGCATCCTCTTTTACGGTTCCGTCATATACAAAAATCGAAGAAACAAGTGCCGTCGGCAGACCGCACAATGCAACATGATACTCATCGAGAATGGCATTCAAAAAGGAAGCCACCGTTGATTTCCCTTTTGTTCCGGTAATTCCGATTTTTTTAAGAGACGCCGCATCATCCCCGTAAAACGCCTTGGCAAGAGATGCCATGGCAAGGCGAATATCTTTCACACGAATATAGGGAAAATCCTCTTTCCACACAGTTTCCGAAACGTAAAAAAGTGCTCCCGCTTTTATGGCAAGATCAAGGTAATCTGCACGAAAAGCCGCCCCTTTACAAACGAACACCTCGCCCGGCTGTATGGTTCGGTTATCAAACGAAAGGCCTGTGATTCTGTTTTGTTCGACAGTTTCTATCGAATGCGAAAGAACAAGACCTTCCTTTTGTAAAAGCAAAAGAGAGTCGAAAACGGTAACAAGCATAACATCCCTCTAATTTCAACAATGGTTTATTTCACAAAAATCTTCATGGCATCAAAAATACTCTTCACAGGAATATACTTTACGTCTGCCATCAGTTCCCCGTTCTTTTTGAGCTGAAGATAGTTTTTTTGCGGAAGCACAATCTTGGTAAAACCAAGCTTGACCGCTTCCTTAATTCTCATCGTCGGCGCATCCACGCCGCGGCATTCTCCCGCAAGACCGATCTCACCAAATGCCACAAGATCATCGTCAAGCGGAATGTCTTTGATACCCGAAATCATGGCAAGCGCCATGGCAAGATCGGCTGCAGGCTCGTCGGGGCGGATACCGCCAATTACGTTCACATACACGTCATGCGTGGAAAAACGCAGTCCAAGACGCTTTTCAAGCACAGCAAGCATCAGGCACATACGGTTGTAATCCACACCGTCTGTGGTTCGCTTGGGTGACGGATAGACCGTTGACGCACAAAGCGCCTGAATCTCACTCACCAAAGGACGCGTGCCCTCCATCAAGCAAAGCGCACAGTTTCCCGAAACACCTTTGGGACGGTCAGCAAGAAAGACCTCAGATGGGTTGTCCACCTGAAAAAGCCCTTTGTCTGTCATTTCGAATACACCAATCTCGTTGGTTGCGCCGTAACGGTTTTTGGAAGCGCGAATCACACGGTACGCCTGCTGTCGCTCACCCTCAAAATTGATCACGGCATCCACCATGTGTTCAAGCACCTTAGGACCCGCAATGCTTCCCTCTTTGTTCACATGACCCACGATCAAAACCGAAATCCCATCATTCTTGGCAAGCGCAATAAAACGCATTGCCGATTCCTTTACCTGCGTCACGCTGCCGGGAGAGGATGATATATTCTCACAATACATCGTCTGCACCGAGTCAATAATTACATAATCAGGCTTCAGCCGCTCGCATTCGCCCAGAATCTCCTCTACCGAGGTTTCAGTCATAATATATAGGTTTTCTCCGCCGATAGCAAGGCGTTCGGCGCGGTATTTGAGCTGGCCGCCCGATTCCTCGCCCGAAACATATAAAACCTTTTTGTCTTTGCCGAGAACACCCGAAATTTGCATCAAAAGTGTGGATTTTCCGATTCCCGGCTCACCCGCAATCAAAAGCACCGAGCCTTCCACAATACCGCCACCGAGAACTCGGTCAAGTTCATTCATACCACTCCTTGACCGCATATACTGCGGCATTTCAAGGTCCTTGTAAAGACGTGCCCCACAGGAGCTTTTATCACGCAAAAAAGGAGTCGCACTCTCCGTTTTTTTCACAACAGGAGCCTTCTCCTCAAGCGTTCCCCATGCCCCGCACGAGGGACATTTTCCAAAGTATTTAGCCGAACGGTAATCACATTCGGAGCATACGTAAAAGGACTTTTCTTTCATCGTCAAACCCTTTCGATTTTTTCTTCCTTCACTTTTCCGACGAAGTATCGGTATATCCCACAATGGCATCTTTCAAGAGATCTGCCAACCGATCGCGGTAGCCGTCATCGGCAAGAAGTGCCGCTTCGTAAGCATTCGATAAAAAACCGCATTCCACCAAGACCGCAGGCTTGGTGGTGCGATGCAAAATATACAGCGAACTGTCCGCCGCCTTAATGGGGCGTTTGTTTTCCGGCTGTAGGGTTTCTTTTACCTTTGCCATGATCGCCTCGGCAAGCTTCAGCCCCTCGGGATTGTTTGGCGAATGGTAAAGCGTAATGCCTTTCACCGAGCTATCGGAGAACTTGTTCATGTGAACGCTGATGAACAGGCAGTCACCGCTTTCTTCTGCTATTTTAAGCCTTGCCCGAAGGTCTGCGTTTTTGGCAGAACTCGCCCCATCATAGGTCAAAAGTGTGTCTGTACTTCTTGTTAAGACAACCGAAAAACCCTCCGCCGTCAGCTTTTCACCAAGCTTTTTCGCAAGATCAAGGTTCAAGTCTTTTTCCGTGATCCCGCCAATACCGACAGCACCGCCATCCATGCCACCGTGACCGGGGTCAAGCAGAATGACAGGCTTTTTTTCATCACCTGCATTATTGACAGATGCCTCATTTGATGATACAATATCAAACAGAAGCTCAGCACCACCCGCAATGCCAAACACTGCGGCAGCAAGAATCGCACAAGAAAACAGAACACCGAAAAAGACTCTAAAAAAAGTTTTCATAACCCCACCCGTAACATATTTTGTTCCAAATATATGCCACGGACAGCGTTTTTATTTAACTGTTCAGCGGTAACGTGCGCTTCCCTTAGGACCTTCGTCCTTTTTCTTCAAAAAACCGTCTTTGTATTTCACGCCGACATGATAGGAAAGTCCAATTGCCAAAATAGCGGGAATCGGAATAATCAATAAAAAGATCGGATTTTCAAACGAAAGCGTTTGGGTGATACCAAGGTACATAGACTGAATGCCGCGAGCGAGCATATTGCAAATTGCATAACCGCCGCGTGCCCAATCGGGCGTATAGATCACACCTGCCTGAAGACGTCCCAAGAAAGGCGCATCCATCATCAGACGGAAAAACACGGTAAGAAGTCCGAGCAGAATGTTCAGCGAATTGGCAACAAGACCAACCAAGAAATAGCGCATCGGCTGCAGTTCCATTTTTCCCGATTCAATGCGAATGCCGTCCTTCTGACCGTTTTCATAGCCGATGGTGCAGATCAAAAAGAGATAAAATGCCACACAGAACACGCTCGATGCGGGATACACCCAAGCAGCTTTCATGTTCACGGTTGCAAAACCCGTGATAATACCCATGATCATGATGCCAAGCTGAAACACAACCAGCTTCACGATCAGATAAGAATTTTCCTTAAAGAATTTTTTCATTGTCAGTTCCTTTCCGGATGCGGCAGAGTGAGCCGCCGCAATCTTTGCTATATATCTTGATTATATAACAAACAACAAAGAAATGCAACTGCAATTTTCAGTTTTTACTATATTTGTTTTTTCGGAGGAATCACCCATGAGCGAAAGCCCCAAACTCGTCAAAGCATTTGTCAACTATATGCTTTCCATCAAAAACCGCTCCCCCAAAACGGTGGAACAATATGAGCTTGACCTTACCATCTTTTTCAAATACCTCATGGCACGCGATAAATCTCTTCCCACACTCGGAGAAGAATTTGACGCCATCGATGTCTCGGGCATTGACATTGATGATATCAAAAAGATCACAGAAGAGGATATCTACGATTTCTTTCTGTATGTTTCCAAAGAGCGCGAAAACAAAGCGCGTGCCAGAGCCAGAAAGCTTTCTTCACTCAAATCCTTTTTCAATTATCTCGAAGTCAATAAGAAACTGATCGATAAAAACCCCGCCATCAATGTGGAATCTCCCGGTGTCAAACGCGCGCTTCCCAAATTCCTCTCCCTCGACGAAAGCTTAACACTTCTTGAAACGGTGGAAAACGATACCCTTTCGGAATACCGCACGCGCGATTTTGCCATCATTACCCTGTTTTTGAACTGCGGTATGCGTCTGTCTGAGCTGTGCGGCATCAATCTCACCGATGTTGACAGCGAAATGCGCTCGCTCCGCGTGCTCGGAAAAGGCGCCAAAGAACGCATTGTGTATCTCAATGACGCTTGCCGCGATGCCCTTTCGAAATGGCTCGTCATGCGTGAGAGCTTCACGATCAAAGACAAAAACGCCCTTTTCATTTCGCGCCTCGGCAAACGCATCAGCAACAAAACCGTACAAGCTATGATCTATAAGTATCTCGATCGCGCAGGGCTTGGCAACCGCCATCTGTCGGTGCATAAGCTGCGCCACACTGCCGCCACCTTGATGTATCAGGAAGGCGGCGTGGACGTACTTGTCTTAAAAGACATTCTCGGTCACGAGCAGCTCAATACCACGCAGATCTACACCCACGTCGGCAACCGACAAATGGAAGAAGCCATCAGCAAAAATCCGCTTGCCGCCCGAAAAGCCAAATCACAACCCAAAGAAGATGATGAAGACTGAAAAACATCCCGTTGCCGAGGCAACGGGATGTTTCAACATCACAACATTGTAACGCAATATAGTCCTTCTCAAGCTTATTTCGGCTTGCTTTTGAAGAAGATCGCCGTCAGAAACGCCAAAACAATTGCCGCTGTAATCCCTGCGGCAGTTGCCGTGAGTCCGCCAGTCAAAACGCCGATAAGACCCTTTTCGTCAACCGCTTTTTCAACCCCACGCGCCAGCGAATACCCAAAGCCCGTCAAGGGTACAGTTGCCCCCGCTTTGGCAAATTTCACAATCGGTTCATATACCTTCACCGCTGTCAGAAACACCCCTGCCACAACGTAGCCCACCAGAATGCGGGCAGGCGTCATCTTGGTTTTGTCAATCAGAATCTGTGCAAACACACAAAAAACACCGCCCACCGCGAAAACCGAAAGATAGGTGATCAAAGTATCCATCCGTCTTTTCTCCCTTCGTTTTCACACAGCCGATACGTGCACAAGGTGTGCAATCGAAGCAATGGGTAGTCCCTGTTGGGCACTTGTCGGACTCATCAAAGCTCCCGTACCGATAAAGAGAAGCTCCCTGATCTCTCCCCTCTCCATTGCGGGAAACAGTGAAGTTGCCGCAACCACCGCAGAACAGCCGCAGCCCGATCCGCCCGCGTGCATATCCTGCACGGCTGCATTGTAGATCAAAAGCCCACAGTCATCGTAAACACTGTCAAGATTATACCCTTTTTGCGCCATCATCATCTTGGTAATCAAAAAACCCTCTTTGCCAAGATCCCCCGTCACGATCTTGTCATAATTTTGCGGCTGTGTTCCGCTTTCCTCAAAAAAGCGCGTCATGGTATCCACCGCTGCAGGCGCCATTGCCGCGCCCATGTTGCAAATATCGCTGATTTTGCTGTCAACACTTCGCCCGAACATCAATTCTTTCACCGCAATCTTCCCTCTCCCACGTCCTAAAAGAAAAGCCGCAGAGCCCGTCACGGTGCGCTGCGAGGTCGGCGTTCTTTGACCGCCATATTCAAGCGGATATCGGAACTGACGCTCGGCAGAACAAAAATGCGAGGATGTCACAGCTGCCGAAAAGCTGTCGGTACTATCACTCATAATGGAGGCAAGCGCGATCGATTCCGCCGCGGTGGAGCAAGCGCCGTATAACCCCACGTGAGGTATATCAAACGACATAAGCCCGTAGCTCGACGAGGTGCATTGATTCATCAGATCTCCCGCAAACAGATGCCCCACATCTCCGTCAGAAAGTCCTGCTTTGTCCATGGCTTTAGAGAGCGCAATGCGTTGCATCTCGCCCTCGGACTGCTCCCATGTTTTTTGCCGAAACCGCTCGCTTTCGTCAATGAAATCGAATGCGCGCCCAAGCGGACCTTTCGCTTCCTGCGCGCCACCCACAGCGGCATAGGAAAAAATGCGTACATCTCCTTTGATGCTAACCAACATATCAGAATAACCCCACAATATAATAGATCAAACCGTAAATCACCGATGCGAGTGTACCGTACAAAATCACAGGACCCGCAATGATAAAAATCTTCGCGCCAAGCCCAAGCACCCACCCTTCCGCCTTGTTGTCAATGGCAGGCGCCACCACCGAATTGGCAAAGCCGGTAATCGGCACAAGTGTGCCCGCACCTGCATGCTTGGCAATGCGATCGAAAACACCAAGCCCCGTAAAAAGTGCCGCCAGAAAAATCAGCGTGACGGGCACAAGCATTTTCACCGTTTCTTCCGAAGCACCGCGAGATTTGTAAAAGTCTGAAAAAGCCTGTCCGATCACGCAGATCAGACCACCCACCCAAAAGGCCATCAGACAGTCTTTCACAATCGGCGATTTCGGCGCGTGCCGCTCGGCAAATTGCTTGTAATTTTCATTCATATTCATCTTGTAAATCCCTCTGCAACCTTCTTTTTACTTTCAGTATGAACAGATGACGGAAAAATATTCTTTCCTTGCCACAAGTTATGTTTTAATAAAAAATGCCCTGCGTATGCGCCGTGTTCTTAAGGACAGTTTTATAAATAGAATAGCAGATAGACAAGCGAATACCGCCAGAGGCTCCCTTGTGTAAAGGGAGCTGTCAGCGAAGCTGGCTGAGGGATTGTTTTAGGTGAAATCTAACTTTTACAATCCCTCCGTCACGGCGTTGCCGTGCCACCTCGGCTTTTTTCTTTCTCGCAAGTGCGCACTTACTTACCACCAGCTGTGGTCGTGCTGTGAAGAACGATATAAACAATTTACCGCCGAGAGCGACCAAACGGTTACTTTCGGCGGTAAATTTTTACTCATTCAAAACAACATAAGTCGTAGGAATTTCAAGCGGATGCCAAGCGGTACTCAAGAATTGTCTCTCAACAAGAATTGTTGCAGGAATACAAACTGCATTACCAAACCTATCCATAGAGGCAATGCCTTTAACTTGGTCTTGCAAATGTTTTGGTGTGTGTGAACCTAAAATTTGTGCCGCTGTCTTATCCATTTCTTTAATAATTGATGCAAGTTCAGTTGATATAAAGTCTTCCATCACACGAAGAATCGTTTTATGTTGCTCTACTGTATAAGTTACAACGGAAGTCAGATATTTATCGTTTTCTTTGATTATATATCCTTTTTTTATCATTTCAGCAACTGCTTCAAGATCGTATTCGCTAAATGTCGTCTTATTACATCGACAGATATCACAAAAGATGTTGATATAACGATCATTTCCATAAAAGTCGTGATGATTTCCTTTTCCATTGCCATTTTTCCAATAA
>JAFXJX010000047.1 GCA_017532025.1 Clostridia bacterium
CCCGGCGATTACGTTGTCATCCGCAAGCAGAACACCGCAGAGATCGGCGACATCGTCGTTGCTCTTGACGAGGGCTTGAACAATTTGAAGGTGCTGGGATTTGATAAGAAAAAGAAAGCGTACTTCCTTCGCTCCTGTAACGAGGATAAAGAGCGCTACGCGGATATCTATCCGAAAGAATTGCAGATTCAAGGCGTTGCCGTTTGCGTAACGCACAAGCTTGGAAAAACGAACGTTTGAGGTAGGCGTAATGAAAAAGTATACAAATTCAGTTCGTTTTCTTCTTGAAAACGCCAATCCCTCCATCCGTCTCCGTGTAAAGAAAGAGATTCTCGGTAATATTACATCCGAGGAAGAAGCGGAACTGCAAGCACAAATTCTAAACGAAAAGATAATTCGTTTTATGGCAGATAAACAGCAAGAGAACGGTTGGATTGGACTTGGTTTTCATGGCTCAAATAAAAATGCAGGTCAATACGATAACCAAGAAACCGCAACAAAATACATGGGTGAAAAGGCTCTTAAAGGAACGTCAATTCTTGATAGAGCGATGGATGCTTATACCACCACTAAATTGACAGACTTGTGCTATGAAACGAAAGGACAGTATTATAGCGAATTTGAAATACCTGCTTTCGGTCAGAATATGATACGCTGTGCGTGTGTTGCAAGAGCTGGATATGATGATGCTATTGATATAAAACCGCAAATTAACGTTGCTCTTGAATCGTTTCGCAGGGTAACGGAGGTTGATTCAATACTCGACGTATCACGCCCATCAAAAAAATGCCGTTTGTTCAATAACGGAGAAAGATGGCCTTGCAGATACCATCTTGAAATACTTGCATTTACGGATTCGTGGAAAACAGAAAGCAATGTTAAGATGCTCTCGGAATCCTTCAAGCGTCTTATGCGTACCGATCGTCCTGAAATTATGAATACACCCGTTGCGTGTTGGGTAGGACACACAGTCGGCCCACTGTGGTATTATCCCGAAGGGTACTCTATTTCAACAAACGCGATAAACAAATTTGATACTGACGGTACTCGCAGAATCAACTTTGAAAAAGTGGAATGGCTATGCCGATGTGGACTATATCCGTATTTGAAAGAATTACAATCGGAAGTTGAATACATCACTGAGCACATCAACGATAACGGAATATGCGATGTGCCGTTTTATGAAAATGAATTTCGCGGATGGGGTCCCTATGCAGGATTACAGCTCGAAACGGATTGGAAAGCGAAGATACGAAAGCAATGCGATATTACATTCAGAGCATTACTCATTCTGCATTATGCAGGATTATTGAACGGAGAATGATATGAATTCGAAATTTCAAAAACACATAGATTATCTGCTCGACAATGCTTGCACGAGTATAAAATTTCTCGTGCACCGTGATTTTTTGCAAACTCCTTTGACCGAACCGTTTATGCAGAAGATGCGTGCCGAGATATTGGAGCAAGAAAACATTAAGAAGCATCTTTCCTGCCAGCATCCCGACGGATGGTTCGGAGACGAGCTTCACGGCGGTGAATACGGAATGGAGCGTTCCATCGGTACGCTTTTGAATGCGGGTATTGAAAAAGA
>JAFXJX010000006.1 GCA_017532025.1 Clostridia bacterium
GTACAGGGCGACGAGCAGTTTGAGATCGACGATAACCGCAGCCTTGACAAGATGTATAAAGATATTGAGAGCGAAGGTCTTCAGCCCGTTCTGAATGATTATCTCTACGTATAAGGAGAAGAATATGAAAAGCTTTGATACAACACTTTACTTTATAACCGATTCCACGGGCTTTGCGGAAGATGAGTTCCTTCGCCGTGTGGAAGAAGCAATCGCAGGCGGTGCGACCATCCTTCAGCTCCGTGAGAAGAACAAATCCACAATGGAGTATATAGACCTTGCGGAAAAAGTTCACGAGCTGACGAAAAAATACAACGTTCCGCTGATTATTGATGACCGCATCGATGTAGCTCTTGCTGTGGGAGCAGAGGGGGTACACCTTGGAAAAGAGGATATGCCAATTGCAACCGCAGGAAGAATCCTTGGCGATGACTTTATTATTGGAGCGACTGCAAAAACTGTTCCGTGGGCAAAGGAAGCCTATGAGGATGGCGCTGATTACCTCGGTGTCGGTGCAATCTATCCGACCACGACCAAGGTAAAAACCGTTCTTACTTCTGTCGAAACACTCGCTGACATTTGCAAGGCTGTTCCGATCCCCGTGAATGCCATCGGCGGGCTTAACAAAAACAACATAGACGTTCTCGCAGGCATTCCAATCGCAGGCATTTGTGTCGTTTCCGCTATTATGAAAGCCGAAAGCCCTAAAACAGCAACGGTAGAGCTTAAGGCAAGAGCAAAGGAACTTGGAATTTATCACCGTTTTTGAAACAGCACAAATATAAAAGCGGCAGATTGGGGGCACCACTCTCTGTCGCTCAAGAAAAAATAATGTTTAGGAGAAAGAACATGAAAACAGCATTATCAATCGCAGGAAGTGACTCCTGCGGAGGCGCCGGTATTCAAGCAGATATCAAAACGATGACAATGAACGGTGTTTATGCTATGAGCGCAATTACAGCACTGACGGCACAGAACACGACCGGCGTAAGATCAATTATGGAGTCCACTCCCGAATTCTTAAAGGATCAGATCGATGCAGTGTTCGAGGATATCCGTCCCGATGCAGTTAAAATAGGAATGGTCTCTTCAGCAGAGCTTATTCGAGTAATTGCCGACCGACTTGCCTGTTACAAAGCGAAAAATATTGTTGTCGATCCCGTAATGGTCGCAACAAGCGGCTCGAAGCTAATGAAAACCAATGCGGTATCGGTGCTGACAGGAGAGCTTCTTCCTCTCGCTATCCTTGTTACGCCCAATATCCCCGAAGCAGAGGTTTTGTCAGGGATGTGTATTCATACGAAGGAAGATATGGAGCAAGTGACGAAGGTTATAGGCGATAGTTATGGATCTGCCGTTCTTCTCAAAGGCGGTCACAGCATCAACGATGCCAATGACCTTCTGTATGCAAACGGGAGCTACAAGTGGTACTGTGGTAAACGAATCGACAATCCCAACACACACGGTACGGGTTGTACGCTCTCATCAGCCATTGCATCAAATCTTGCCAAAGGATATGACCTTGAAAGTTCAATTCAAAGAGCCAAGGATTATATCTCGGGCGCACTTGCATATACGCTCGACCTTGGTCAAGGATCAGGTCCTATGAACCACGCTTTTGATCTTAACAGTAGATTCGCCCAATAACCATGCTTGAAAGGAACCAACGAAAATGAGAAACTATACAACATAAATGGATGGGTTGCAATATGCGCGAATAAGTTACATAACAGCCTTTCCGCAGAAAACTGACAAGCGAATGTCCTGCTATGATCGGTACAGTTCCCGTATATGACAGTGTGATCCATTAGTTTCATGCATAATAAAACACACCGCAAAAGCGGTGTGTTTTATTATGAAGACTAACCCTAATTTTAATACAAATGCACCCCCTTTTAAGGTTAGGGGGTGCAAAGTCATTTTAGGGGGTGCATTTAGTGAGTAGGGGGTGCAAAATTGGGTTTAGGGGGTGCAGATTATTCTCGATTGGCCTTTTTTTCTTGTTTTTCTGCTTGGTAAATACTATTTACAGAAAAGCTTTTATCACACTTACCGCAATAGAACTCCGTCCAGATAAACTTCACATTACCAATCATATATCCATCTCCGCCGGGGGACGAAAAATCGTAGTCCTTGGCTTCTTCAGATTGTGAATTGACAATTTTGGAAATCTTGATTTTCTGTAATTCTACACCACAGATCGGGCAGAAGTGCTTTCCCCATTTCATAAACAAAGGTCTTGACCAAATGCGTTTAACATGATGTACTTTCATTTGATTCGCCTCCTTCAGATTTATTGTATCATACACCCTGCCATCTTTCAACGGTTCGGTTTATAATTTTACGATTGTTCCTATAATTCAACGATTGTGGTTGTAATTTAACGATCCCTTGCCTTTTAACGATTTGTAATAGATTCATATTGTCAATTTAGAGGTTTCTTTCCAAAAAAGTTCTCAAAATGCTGATTTTAGGTATAAAATAACCGTCATTCCGTTGTATCAGAATGACGGTTATTCTTTGGTGGAAGCGAGGGGAGTCGAACCCCTGTCCGAAAACCGATTCACGGAACTTTCTACGAGTGTATGTTACCTATTGAAATTCCCCTTGGAGCACCCGATAACCGGGGCGCATCCTTGGGTAGCTTTTTTATGCGTGACTGCTTCAAAAGCAAACAGGCAGTGCACGTGCATCACTAAGTGACGCCCAAACGGAAGCCGTGATCCTCTTCCGCAGGACGGGCCGCAACTTAGGCAGCCAGAGCTAATTTATTATTGTTAGCGTTTAATTTTAAGTGTGGACCTTTATAGAGATTGTCCGGCTCTACTCGCTTATCCCGCTTCACAATCCCCGTCGAAACCTTTACGCCCCCATGTGAAGCATTCTTCCCTATTATACTCGTTCAACGGTTGTTTGTCAAGTGAAAAATGCTAACGCTATATTGCGTTACAATACAGCCTTAATCTTCGTACCGATTACGACTTCTGAATTCCCTTTCAATTTCACGGTTGGCTTGCTTGGCAGCTTCAACGTCGCGCTTATCATACAGCTTTTTACCGCGGCAAAGACCTATCTCCATTTTTAGGTTTTTGCCTGAAAAATAAAGCGAAAGCGGCACAAGTGTATAACCCTTTTGTGTCACAAGACCAAACAGCTTGAGAATCTCTTTTTTGTGCAATAAAAGCTTTCTGTCGCGATAAGGATCTTTATTGAAAATATTACCCTTTTCGTAAGGACTGATATGCATTCCGTAAACGAACATTTCTCCGTTTTCCACGCGGCAGTAGGAGTCCTTTAGGTTAACACTTCCCTGACGAATGCTTTTCACTTCTGTGCCAAACAAAGCAATACCGGCTTCGTATGTTTCATCCACAAAATAGTCATGGTATGCTTTTTTGTTTGTGGTAACGATTTTTCCTTTTGCCACTTACCATTCATTCCTTTCGTTTCAGTTTTGACTTGTTTGTATTAACTTAATCAAGTATCTCTTTGTAAATAACCCCTTTGGGAACGCCTCTGTCCTTGGCGGTTTGTTTGATCGCATCCATTTTGGAAAGCCCAAGCTTAATGTAATGCTCAACTTGCTCTTGAACTGTCATATTCACCCAAAACTCCCCGTCATTCGAATCGGGCGCACCTTCCACAACAAGAACGTACTCCCCGCGCGGAGAATGCTCTTGATAATACGCAACAGCCGTCCCGAAATCACAGCGCATGATTTCTTCATTTAGCTTGGTCATCTCACGGCAAAGCGAAACCTTGCGACCTTCACCAAATGCTTCTGCCATCAAAGACAGCGTTTCGATCAAATTATGCGGTGCCTCGTAAAAGACCATCGTACGCTTTTCGGTTTTCATATTCGAAAGGTATTCGCGCTTGTCTTTGGCTTTGCCTTCCAAAAAGCCTTCATACACAAAACGGCGTGCCGAAAGTGCCGAAAGTGCCAGCGCATTGATCATGGCACAAGCACCGGGAATCAATGTCACGGGAATATTCTCCACCGCACACAGACGAACCATATCCTCCCCGGGATCGGAAATCGCAGGTGTACCCGCATCTGTCACGAGTGCCCACGCCTTTCCCTCTTTCAGAGAAGCAATGATTTCTTCCCCTCTTTGGCGTTTGTTGTGTTCAAAATAGCTGATCAAGGGTTTGGAAATACCAAAATGCGTTAAGAATTTCAAGGTATTGCGCGTATCCTCGGCAGCAATGCAATCCACTTCCGAAAGTACCTTTAAGGCTCTTTCCGAAATGTCGGCAAGATTTCCGATCGGAGTGGCAACCAGATACAAAACACCCGGCAATACTTTATTCTTTTCCTCACGGCTTGTCATATTGCTCATGGAAAACTCCGTTCTCATAGATATATTTCATGTCGGGTGAATCTGTTCCATCCGAATTTTTCAATAACAAAGGCTTGGTTAAGAACAATCCGGATGCACCGCCTTTTTTGGCTTCGATCAACACAAGCGAGGGGCTATGCTCACTGTCTGCATACACGTACGTCATACGTTTAGGCTCAAGGGATGCTTCTCGTAGCGCGAAAAGCAGATCCACAAGACGGTCAGGACGGTATACAACATAAAAACTGCCACCGTATTTGAGAATTCTTGATGCCGCGGAACAAAAATCCTTGATTGTGCCAAACACTTCATGTCTTGCAATATATTTCTCAGAATCTCGATTTTGGAATCCGCTGTCTTTGGTCATATACGGCGGATTGGAAAACACAACATCAAGCTCCCTGCCAAAATCCTTGGCAGAAAGATCTCTAACGTCACAGCAAACCACTTGCATCGAAGAATCAAGCTTGTTTTCCAATGCATTTCTGGCAATCAAATCGGCAAAAGATTCTTGAACCTCCACAGCATACACAAAAGAAAACTTTCTTTTAGCAAGCGATAACAGAGAGATAACACCTGTCCCTGCACCAAGATCGGCAGCATAGGCGTTCTTCTTGGCTCTCATATAAGCATACAAAAGATATGCATCACTACCAAATGTCAGCCCGTTCTTTTTTTGAATTAAGCTAATGTTTTCGTTGACTTTGTCAAGTCTTTCGTCAAAATTCATCATAATACCGCCACGACGGGAAAAGGGCGATGCATGGATAACACCAGCCATCACCCTTCTCGTTTGAATGTACTCGAATTATTCAGCCTTGGGAGCGCCAACAGGGCAAGCACCTTCGCATGCGCCGCAATCGATGCATTCGTCAGCATTGATGACATACTTGCCATCTTCTTCCTTGATTGCACCAACAGGGCATTCGTCTGCACATGCACCGCATCCGATGCACTCATCGAGATTGATTTTGTAAGCCATAATAACACCTCCGTTATTTGATGCATTCATTATACATCACAAATCTGCAATTGTCAATTCTTTTTTATTTTTTTTCAGAATTATCTTTCTTTTCCTGCGTATTAACAGCAGAAAAAGCATTTCCGGGGCGCGATTTAACCTGACCCAAACGGTTTCGACCGCTTTTTTTGATTGAATTGCTCGGCATCGGTGCATAATTCTTTCGATTGTTCCCTTCAGTGGGAGGATCGGAAGGAGCCGTATTCTTTTGAGGTGTGGTCGGTGCTGTCGGTTTTTCCTTGACAACTTCTGCCACTTCTCTTTTTTCGCCACCCTGCTTTTTGTGATGGTGACGGTTTCGGTTGTGTTTGTTATTTCTGCCGCCATCTTGCGTCGGTATCTCTGCAGGTTTGTTTTTCTCGGTAGAGACAATCGCAGGATTGGTTTTATCGTTAACTACATTTTCTTTAATTGAAGGCTCAACCTTCTCTGCTCTGTCCCTGTTGCGGTTTTTGTTATGATGATGATTCTTTTGATTTTTCTTTTCGTCTTTGTCATCATTTCTGTCTTCTTTGGGTTTCTTTTCAACCAATACAGCATCATGCTTCTTGTTTTTTTCCTCAAATTCACCGCGACGTTCATTGGCAGTAGCCTTTTGCCCGCCCTTTACTTTGGTTTCTGACGCAGCTTCAGCTTTGTCTACTGTCACCGGTGCATTTTTTTCAAACGGTTTGAGTACAGAGAGATGATATTGCTTTGGTTGTTTTTCGTTTTCATTTGAAAGCATAACCTTAACGATATTCTGTAACGGTTTCAACTCAGTTACGACACCCACACCGTCAGGTGTAACCACTGTTGTATCCACCTTCGGCATTCTGCGAAGTTCTTCCTGATAGGTATCGTATTCGTACCGCAAGCAGCACATGAGTCGTCCGCAAGCACCGGATATTTTGGCAGAATTCAAAGAAAGATTCTGCTCCTTTGCCATTTTGATCGAACCTGAACAAAATCAGGTAAGAACGTATTACAGCAAAAAGGTCTTCCGCAAATACCGAGACCGCCCATAATTTTGGCCTCATCTCGAATACCAATCTGACGAAGCTCGATTCGTGTTCTGAAATAACCGGCAAGGTCTTTCACAAGCTCGCGGAAATCCACACGGTCATCCGACGTGAAATAGAAAAGAAGCTTGGAATTGTCGAATGTGTATTCCACGTCGATCAGCTTCATATCAAGCTTGTGATCAAGAATTTTCTTAACACAAACATCAAACGCATCCTTTTCCTTGTCTCGGTTGGCTTCGTAACGCATATCGTCGTTTTTGTCGGCAATACGAATTACGTTTTTCAACGGAAGAACAAGCTCTTCGCGCTTAACCTTGGCATTGGTCAGCGTTACCTTACCGTATTCAAGACCGCGAGCGGTTTCCACAATGGCATTATCGCCCTCTTTGGCAATACAACCATTCGCTGCAAAATAATATATTTTCGTTGCTCCACGAAATGAAATGCCGATGATTTCCACAACCTCGGGTAATTCGTCGTGAACAAAACTGTTGTTTTCCTGATTATCCACTTTTATAACCTTTCATTTGTTAGCTGTTAGATCAAACAAAGTTTGGTGTACAGCAATGTTTTCGTCGTTTGAATGTTGGGATTGCTGACACTGTCTTTTTCAATGTCAACAATAAGATCAAAAATCTTTAGAAGTCGATCCAGTGAAAGTTTACCTGCATAGCTGCCAATTGTTTCACATTTCGGAAACAGATAATCGCAGTCTCCACGTGTGGATCGGTAAGCAATAATATCACGTACCGCTAACTTAAAGAGATAAATCGCTTCATAAAAACCGTCGCGGGTCGGCGGAAAACTCTCAATTTTCTTTCGCATTTCCGCCCGGTGACGCTCACAAATAGCCGTCAGAAGATCCAAAACAATATAATTGAGGTCGCCAATCTTGATTTCAGCATCTACAATTTTCCAAAGCGCCTCACCGTATGCACCGCCGGAGGAACGAAGAATCACATCGTAGGCTTCACGCTCTTTCGCATATAGCTTTTCTGCATCGGGTGAATAACGAAGGAGTAACTCCGATAGTTCTTCGGGCGAAAAAATCTGCATACGAAGAATAGGGGCACGCGAGCGAATGGTTGGCAAAAGTGTGGCGGCGTTTTCACAAAGCAAAAAGATAAAAACGGCACGCGGCGGTTCTTCAATTAACTTAAGTAGCGCATTTTGTGCCTGTTGTGTTAACAGATGCGCGTCACTGATAATAAACACTTTGCTCTCAAGATCATTCGGTTTCACAACCGACGCAAGCTTTAGACTACGTACCGTGTCAACACCAATACTCTTGCGATTTTCTGGCAACGAAATCTCAATCACATCGGGACAGGTTGCCGTTGTAATCTTTTTTACATCGGCAGAGGTATCAGCCAACGATGCCGCAATCGTTCTGGCAAGCATCAACTTACCACTGTTGCGAGGACCTTCAATGATATAGGCGTGTAACAGTTTGTTGCTTTGGATATCGGAAATTAAGCGCCTTTTCAGATCAATGTTTCCGTATATAGCATTCCAAAGATGTGAAACATCTATCATAAGCGATCTCCTCTCCATATATATCGTAAACAATCACAAACACATAGTAAGTATAGCATTTATTTTGTCGTTTGTCAATTTTTTTCTTGTAAAAGTCTTATATAAATCAAAGAATCCCCTGGAAAAACAGGAGATTCTTGATAATATTCGGTCAAACGATAACTCTGACGCGGATCACACCATCAACAGCCATAATCAAATCGATCAGATCTTTGGAAACAGCATCCGCATCAAGATCGGCAAGTGTGTAGGCAAACTCACCTTTCGAAGCATTTGTCATATGAGCAATATTGATTTTTTCCGCAGCAACAGCAGACGAAATGCGCGAAAGCACTGCGGGAATGTTGCGGTGCAAAACACACAGGCGAACTGCAGAAGATCTCGGCATGGAAACATTCGGGAAATTAACCGAATTCTTGATGTTTCCGTTTTCAAGATAATCGATCAATTCCTTTGCGGCGTATGCAGCACAGTTGTCTTCTGATTCTTCGGTCGATGCACCAAGGTGCGGAATGGTCACAATGCCCTCTACACCAACGGTGTCGTTGGTTGGGAAATCGGTAACGTAACGAGCTACCTTGCCTTGCGATATAGCCTCTTTTAAGGCATCGGTATCCACAAGTTCCGCACGCGAAAGATTGATCAGTCTGACACCGTCTTTCATCATAGCAAGCGTTTCTTTGCCAATCATACCTTTTGTATCTTTGGTTGCGGGAATATGGAGTGTGATAAAATCACAAGTTTTGAAAATTTCTTCATAACCAGAAGCACGTTTTACCGAACGCGAAAGATTCCATGCACTTTCAATTGAGAGGAACGGATCATATCCAATCACGTTCATGCCAATTGCCGAGGATGCGGCAGCATTGGCTACCTTACCGCCAATCGCACCAAGACCGATGACTCCGAGCGTTTTGCCTTCCAGCTCAATACCGCCAAATGCACTCTTCCCTTTTTCCACCGCTTTGGCAACATCGTCGCAATCGAGCGAAGAAGCCCAAGCAATACCGCCTGAAACATTACGAGCTGCCAAAAAGAGCGCCGCAAGCGTCAGTTCTTTTACGCCGTTGGCATTGGCGCCGGGCGTGTTGAAGACTGCGATTCCCTTTTCGGAATATGCATCAACAGGAATATTGTTAACACCTGCACCGGCCCTTGCCACGGCAAGCAGATTCTCTCCAACTTCCATATCATGCATTTTTGCACTTCTCACCAAAATGCCATCAGGATTATCAATCGCCTCACCCAACTCATACTGTTCTTTATCAAAAAGGTTCAGACCGAGCGGCGAGATTTTATTTAAGAGTAAAACTTTTTTCATTTTTTAGCCTTTCTTAACCTTTGGGATTTGCTTGTGAAAATTGTTTCATAAATTCAACAAGCGCTAAAACGCCCTCTTTGGGCATTGCATTGTAGATCGAAGCACGCATACCGCCGACCGAGCGATGTCCTTTCAGATTTACAAATCCTGCAGCAGCTGCTTCCTTAGCGAATTTGGCATCAAGATCTTTATCACCTGTTACAAAGGTTACATTCATCATGGAACGAGCTGTTTTCTCATTCGGATTCTTATAGTAATCCTGACTGTCAAGATAATCATACAGAATCGCGGCTTTTTCCTGATTGTAAGCCTTCATACCTTCAAGACCGCCCATATCCTCTTCTACCCACTTGGCAACAAGTCCTGCCACATAAATGCACCAGCAAGGCGGTGTATTATACATAGAACCGTTATCTGCCATTACCTTGTAGTCAAGCATGGTGGGACAAATCGGCAAAGCATTTCCCAAAAGATCCTCGCGAATAATAACAATGGTAAGACCGGCAGGCGCCATATTCTTTTGTGCACCCGCATAAATCATACCAAATTTTGTTACATCAACGGGTTCGGACAGAATGCAAGAAGACATATCGGCTACCAGCGGAGCGGGTGTTTCAGGAATATAATCCCACTTGGTTCCAAAAATCGTATTGTTAAAACAGATATGCACATAATCAGCATCGGGACGGAAATCTTCTTTGGTAAGGCGAGGAATATAGGTGTTATTCTTGTCTTCGGAAGATGCAACAAGACGAATATCACCGTACTTTTTTGCTTCCGAATATGCCTTTTTTGAGAACTGTCCGGTTACCACATAGTCTGCTTTTCCGTTTTTGGAAAGAAGATTCAACGGAATGGCAGCAAACTGTGTAGAGGCTCCGCCTTGAAGGAACAAAACTTTATAATTATCAGGAATCTGCATCAATCTGCGGAGGGTGCTTTCACAATCCTGAATGATCGTCTCATAGACTGAAGATCGATGACTCATCTCCATCACGGACATTCCGGAGCCATTGTAGTTCATAAGCTCGGATGCGGTAATCTCCAACACTTTCTCAGGAAGTGTGGAAGGACCGGCAGAAAAATTATACACTCGATTCATCATACCCTTTTCGTCTGAACAATCTGTTCAGATTACTTTCCTCCTTGTATAAATTTTGTAGTAAGATTGAAATCGCATTGTTTCTCGTCCTAAGATTATTAAGAAACAATGAATAAATTATAGACCTATTTTTTTTATTTGTCAAGCGCTTTTTTCAAAAATTATTTTGTTTTACGGAAAAAGTTATTTTCATTTTGAATATATTTTCGTTCTTTCCGAAAAACTCATCAAAACAGTATATGCCCTGCTCTGAGAAATGCAACAAAAAAATACGCCACCCCGTAGTGATAGCGTATGTTTTATGTGCTTTTATTTCTTTACAGTAAAGTGCTTGGGCAAACCGTTGGTATAAACGATCGGATACTCACCTTGAATCAACGGCAACAAATAGTTCAAGCATGCATCTGTCACGTTGTTGCCTTCTGCGTTAATAAATTCTGCGGGAACTTTTCTGATCTTGTTTGCAATCTCACTCACATCCTTAGCACGGTAAGTGATACTGTAAGGAGCGTCGCTTCTTTCATAGCAAATCATGCAGCCTGACGCCGTGGGGGAATTCATAGCCGCGGCTCTTCCTGCAGCAAACGATTCGTTTATATCATTTGCAGAAAGAATATGTGCGGCACAGCGCTGAGGAAGGTTCAGTTCAACCGAGCGAACCTTGCAACCGAAATGATCTTTTACCAGCGTTTCAAGCGCTTTTCCTGTGCCTTGCAGATACTTGTGACCAAACGCATCGGTAGCGCCACTCTGTGTTCCCTCTCCCACATAACGACCGTCGGCAAAACGAACACCCTCGGAAACCGCAATCACGACATTAGGATGCTTTTCAAATGCTTTTTCAATATCGGCATAGAAAGAATTTAAGTCAAAAACAACTTCGGGAAGATAGATGTAATCGGGGGCAACATCAGAAACAAGACGAGGGAGTGCGGCGGAAGCTGTCAGCCAACCCGCATCACGACCCATGATTTCAACGATGGTAACAGCTTTGACCGTGTAAACTGCCGTATCACGCAAAATTTCCTGCATAGTAGCGGCAATAAACTTTGCCGCAGAACCAAAACCGGGGGTCTGAGATGTTCCTTCCAAATCGTTGTCAATTGTTTTGGGCACGCCTACAAAAGAGATGCCTTCAATGGCATTGGCTTTGGCATACGCTGAAAGCTTAGCAACCGTATCCATGGAATCGTTACCGCCAATATAGAAGAAATAGCCAATATTATGGCGGGCAAAGAACGAAAAAAGCTTTTCGTAAATTTCCCTGCCGTTTGCATCATCAGGCTTCGGTAATTTTTTACGGCAAGAGCCCAGTGCCGCAGCAGGTGTTTGCTTCAAAACAGTCAGCGCATCACCTTCGGAAAGCTGTGCACCGATGTCAACGAATCTTTCATCAAGAATACCCTCAACACCGTTCAAAGCACCGTAAATCTTATCAATGAAAGGCGCTTCCAAAGCACCTGCAACAACTCCCGCAAGAGTTGCGTTGATGGCTGATGTCGGTCCTCCCGACTGTCCCACGATGGCATTTTTTTTCATATCTTAAACTGCCTTTCCAATTCTTTTTTATTATTATAGCAAATCTTTTCTCAATAGTCAAATCCTTTTTTGTTTTTGACGAAAATATTATAAACCTCTCTTTATTGACAAGATAACCGTGTCATGGTATAATAAAAAAAAAGGAGTTTTTGTTATGAAGTATATTACGATCACAAAAGACAATTTCGAAGAAGAAGTTATCCAATCCGATAAGCCTGTTCTTCTTGATTTTTGGGCATCTTGGTGCGGTCCTTGCCGTATGATCGCTCCTACCGTCGAAGAAATTGCCGAAGAGAACGATTCCATCAAGGTCGGCAAAATCAATATTGACGATGAACGCGCTCTTTCTCTTCAGTTTGGCATTGAAAGCATCCCCACACTGATTGTTGTGAAAAACGGAAAAATCGTAAACAAAGGTGTCGGCGCAATGCCCAAAGAGAATATTCTTGCGCTTCTTGATTAACATTGTATGAAGTATAAACTGATTCTCGGGCTTATATTGATTATGCTTGCAACCACACTGATTGTTTCATGCTCTTCTGAAACAACTGATACCACAAATATCACCACCCAAGCCGAAACGTTGCAAACTTTACCCATCACATCAGCTGAAACATCAATGGTTGATTCTTCAAAATCACCCGCTACAACCACTCCTGTTACCACATCACTTCCCACGGTTCACAAAATCGATCCCGAAGAAGCCAAAGCCATGATGGATCAAGGCAACGTAATCATTGTGGATGTTCGCCGTATTGATGAATTTGAACAAGGATATATTCCGGGGGCAATCCTTGTTCCCAATGAAACCATTCTCACCGAGGCTCTCACAAAGCTTCCCGATAAAAACGCTATGATTCTGATCTATTGCCGCTCTGGAAGGCGTTCTGCCGAAGCGGCTGAAAAGCTGCTTTCTTTGGGTTATACACAGGTGTATGATTTTGGCGGTATTCTCGATTGGCCATACGATATCACAAAATAAAAGCAAACGGAGTTTCTTTTATAGAGAACTCCGTTTGCTTGTTTCTGTCAAATCACACAAAATATGTTTTTTTTTGTTGTAAAAAATCCCCAATTATTGCATTGACTTCATAAAACGAAAGTGATATACTGTATTCGTTGGTGTAAAATTTCGATATACATTCGGAGGTGTTTCCATGGAAACGCTACTTATTTTATCAGTAGCTCTTTTTGCAGGATTGATGCTTTCCCGTTTGGCAAAGGTAATGCAGCTTCCTGCTGTCACAGCTTACCTTGTTGCCGGTATCCTGATCGGTCCGTATTTGCTTGGCAAATTGGGTATTCACGGTCTCGGTTTTACCAGCATGGATGAAATCCATACTTTTTCTCTTCTGTCAGATATCGCACTTGGTTTCATTGCGTTCTCCATCGGTAATGAATTCCGTCTTTCCCAACTGAAGAAAACAGGCAAACAAGCAACCGTCATCGGCATTTTCCAAGCAGTGTTTACCACACTTTTGGTAGATGCTTGTCTGATTGGACTTCATTTCCTGATTCCCGATAAATTCCCACTTCCCGCTGCAATCATCTTGGGTGCTATCGCTTCTGCCACAGCGCCTGCTGCCACTTTGATGGTTGTCAGACAATATAAGGCCAAAGGTCCTCTTACCGATATTCTTCTTCCCATCGTTGCGCTTGATGATGCCGTTGGTCTTGTGTTGTTTGCCGTTTCATTTGGGATTGCCAACGCTATGATCAAAGGTTCGGTTGATTTTATTTCCATGATTTTGGAACCGGTTCTCGAAGTTGTTTTCTCGTTGCTTCTCGGTTTTGTTATGGGGCTTTTCTTCTCCTTCTTCGAAAAATTCTTCCATTCTCGTTCCAAACGTCTTGCTATGTCTGTCACCTTTGTTCTTCTGACAGTTGCGCTTTCCATGCTTGAGTTTGAAATATTCGGCGTACACATTGTGTTTTCTTCGCTTCTTGTCTGCATGATGCTCGGAACTGTCTTTTGCAACGTCTGCGATTTCTCGGAAGAACTTATGGACCGTATTGACAGATGGACCGCACCTCTTTTCATTCTATTCTTTGTTATCAGCGGCGCTGAGCTTGAACTTTCCATCTTCAAGGATTACATTATTGTGTTGATCGGTCTTGCTTATATCGTTTGCCGTTCCTTTGGTAAATACTTCGGCGCGCGTATCAGCTCAAAAGCCGTTCACTGTGACAATAACATTCAAAGATTTCTCGGTATCACACTTCTTCCCCAAGCCGGCGTTGCGCTTGGTATGGCAATGAAATCTCAGGCACTTGGTGAAGTTGGCATTATTGTTGCCAACATCACCCTCTTCGGTGTGTTGATCTACGAACTGATCGGCCCGCTTCTCACCAAGATTTCTCTTACCAATGCAGGGGAAATTCAGCCCGAAGGTAAGGTTAGCGCGCGTGATCAAATCCGTAAAGAAATGGAAGCCAAAAAGGCTCTCTCCGAGCAAAATCAAACCAAATAACATAAAAACGGACAGTAGCTACTGTCCGTTTTTTATATCAATTTTACTGTTTGAAAAGAGCTTTTTCCAAAAATTCTTACCAGATCATCACGAAAACACTTGGGAATTGTTATACACTTTAAGATCTCACATCCACGAAAAGCATCTTCTTCGATTCTGACAACCGAAGACGGAATTACCACTTCAGTAAGCTTCTTGTTGTTATAAAAAGCTCTTTTGCCGATTCTTGTCAAGCCGTCAGGCAATCGAATCGCTTCAAGACTTTCACAAAAAGCGAAGGCTTCCATGTGAATCTCTGTCACAAACGGCATGGCAAAGACCTTCAATAAGGAACACCCGTAAAAAAATCGACTGCCAATCT
This sequence comes from Clostridia bacterium, assembly GCA_017532025.1. GTDB lineage: Bacteria > Bacillota > Clostridia > Oscillospirales > CAG-272 > RGIG1993. The sequence continues at coordinate 14,699 of JAFXJX010000006.1, forward strand.
TTTCTGTCTGCTCAGGCAATACCACCGATTCAAGCGATGTACAGCCGCAAAAAAGTCCGGCGCCTAAATTCACCACCGATTCCGGAATTGCCATGTCACGCAAAGCCGTACAGCCACTAAAAGCATATTGTCTGATACGTAAAAGGCTTTGAGGAAACATCACTTCGCTAAGATTTTGGCAATTCTGAAAAACAAATTCATCAAGCACTGAAACCCCTTCGGCAATCTTCGCACAAACAAGCGTGCGATTGGGAATGTCTTTTGCCTTAAGAATCTGTGAAACGCCTGTTACCATGATATCCGAACACATAAACGCTTATTTCCTTTCGCCGTTTTGTCTTTTCTTGCGTTTCTGCCAACTGATAAATCCGTAGAGATCATTTATCATAAATACCGCAAAACAAACAATCATGGGTATATATGAAAGATCCCGTATGGATGCCAAAACCCATAAAACGATCAAAACCAAATCATTGAGCGTATAACCAAGAGCGTAAAAAGGACTGCGTAAAAAGGTAAGCGATGCTGCCACAAAACTTGTTGTCACAGAGATTGTACTAAACAGTAAGCTTTGTGTTCCCAAATATTTCAAAATAAAATAGAAAACAACCGTAACCACAACCGAGAAAAAAGAAAGCAGAAATATACTTCTTTTCGAAACAGAGGCAATCTTTACCTCGTGTGTATCATCATCAGTATGCCTAAGCCAAGACCAGATAGAAAGAACTGCCATTGGCATAGACATTCCGAGATAGGTCATCATTTCACCGTAATAAGAAAAACAATAGGATATAACCCCATAGAGAAAAGAAAACAGAATAATGAGAAACTGCCCAAGTATATGACCTTTTGCCAAAAACACAAGTGCCGTCACGCCAACAAGTGAAGCAAATAAGGAAAGAAACTCTTTTTCGGGAACAAACATGAAGCATATGATCACCGCAACCACTGATGCACTCCAAAGCCCCCATTCAAAACGGTTTAATAACGAAAACGGATTGTGTTTTTTCACAATAGACTCCTTAATTCAAAGTTATCATAATAAGGTCTGTCATTAACGACAACGCACAGCAAACGAAAGCGACAAGCGTCAAACCCTTCCCTTGCAAGGCCAAAACACCGCCTGCGATAAGTCCGAGCGAAGCGGCAAGCATATTTCCTGTTGCCAAAACAGCGGCAGGAAAGGTCATAGCGGCAAGCACCGTATACGGTATGTAATAAAGGAACGATCGAATAAAACGATTTTTGATCTTTTTCCGCATAAGAGCAAACGGAAGAGCACGAACCAAATAGGTTGACCCTACCAGTATGACAAGATAAATAAAAAATTCTCTCATGCTTCATTCTCCTCTTCATCATGCGGAAAAAGCCATGCACCGATCAAAGCCGCTACAATGGCACAAACACTTACCGCAATTCCCGACGATACGCGATTTAAGATAGGAAGATACACAAACATAACATGAAGAAGAATCGCAACAACAGTAACACAGAGCACCGCGCGTGAAGTTCTCGCCTTAGGTGCAATGATGGCAAGAAACATTCCGTAAATCGCAAGACATAACGAATTCATCAAAACCTCAGGCAAAATATTGCCGAGAACGCTCCCGCCGAGTGTTCCAAGCGCCCATCCAAAATACGGCGCCACCGAAAGCCCAAAGAAAAACTTGGCATCCACCGTCTTTTCCGCACTGGCAACTGCAAAAATCTCGTCCGTCATAAAAAAGCCGAGAAGCCAACGCTTCATGCCGCTAAAAGATGCCGCCACCTTTTGCGAAAGCGAAACGGACATAAAAGAATACCGAATGTTAATGGTAAGTTGCGAAAACAGCATTTCAAGATACTGCCCGGGATGAACCATCACCGAAATGCCCGCAAGCTGCCCCGCCGATGTTAACGTCAGCATAGAAATGATAACTGCCTGCCACCAAGAAAACCCATAAGAAACAGCCATAATACCAAAGGTAAACGATACCGATAAGTATCCAATGCCTATCGGTATGCCGGCACGAAATCCGCGCGTAAATTCAGACATACTGTTTCACTTCCTTTCAAGAGTTACCGTCAGTCGCCCAGCGACCACCTTTGTGCATAGCCGCATCTGCGGCATAATTCTTCACTTGCTGTGCGACACTCGAATCCTTTTTTGATTGCCTGTGCACGCAGTGAAGACAAAATGTCATCAAGCGGTGTTTGAAACAAGTTACCAAGCGCGACCACACCGTCGCTATCAAGACAGCATGGCACAACTGTACCATCACATAGAATTCCAAAATGGTCGCGCATGCCATAGCAAAAGACATTCTTGTCATACATAGTAGCTTCCTTGTCGGGCCATATAAAACGGTCGCCCCATTCCAAAAAAAGCTTGTTTCTGATTTTAACTCCGCGAGAGTTTTCTCTCCATTCTCCCGGAAGTTGATTCTTTAAGAACAACATCACGCGATCGTTCAAACCGTTATCATAGCCGCTGTTCCAAAGACGAAATACAATAATCACGCCTAACGCGTCAGCCTTTTTTGCAAAATCGACTACGCGATTCATATATGCCGCAAAGACACTTTCGTCAGCATCTTCAAGACTATGAACCGAAATGTTAACTTTGTGTACACCGGCTTTCAAAATCTCATCCCCAAACTTCTCTATCAAAGTACCGTTGGTGGTAATCATCGAATGAAAGCCTTTATCTTTTGCTGTTTTCAGAAAAAGCGGAAGTTCAGGATGTAACAAAGGCTCACCCATCAGATGGTAATAGATATATTGGGTCTTGCCTTGAAGTTCGTTCAGAATTGTTTGAAAGGCTTCGAGTGACATCATTTCTTTTTTCCGCGAATGACCGTGACAAAATGAACAGTTCATGTTACAAATGTTGGTAATCTCTACATAAACACGAGAGTATGACATAATATCCCCCTTTTCTGCAACATGCCCCTATTATAGCATAGGGACTTTTACTTTTCAAGAGTTTTACGTTTTATCAATTTACTTTGTTGAATTGTCAATGATAGGTGATCAAACAAGTTTTCAAACAGGCTTTTGTGATCACACTTCTTTTGAAGCAAGGCGTTGGTGAATTCAGAACCGTTATCCCTCTGTATTTCTCTAATGGGAAAAGGACATTTCTTTATCAAATTAGCGAGAAACTGTGCCGAGTTGTAGGTACAATAAAAAAGACTCGGAAAAATCCGAGTCTTTTTTTATTGTATCATCCAATTATGCAACATACGCTTTGAGACCATCGGGAAGATCGGCAGAATCAAGCGAGAGTGTCAAGGTGAGATTGATGTTGTTGGGAGCAAGAATAGCATCTGCTTCTTTCACGAACTGCTCAATCAAAGCAAGATCTCTTTGGCAGATTCTCATTGTGCCATCAACAAAAATATCAGTAATATCGTAATTGCTGGCGCATACGCCGCAAACAAATCCGTAAAGCGAATTAGCGGTGGTGATATTATAATCATCTGCATTGATCAGTCTTACACTGCGTGTAATTTCGTGAATCAGATTGCTACCCTTCTGAATGCATACAACAGCACCCTTTGTGGTCTCTGCAGCAGTATTGACTAAGTTGATAAGTGTTTTTGTTTTGCCGGAACCTTTCAGTCCTACGATCATTTTAACCATAATTTTTATCTCCCTTCAGGACTTTTTTCTATTATAATATAAAATGTTTCTGATTTCAATAGTCAAAATAAACAAATAAAATTACATTTTTTTGGCAAGCTCGCCACGAAGCTTTTCGTGCTCTTCTCCGGGCTTTCCGAGCAGTGCAAACATATTCTTTTTGTATGCTTCCACACCGGGCTGATCAAACGGATTCACACCAAGCGTGTAGCCCGAAATCGCGCAAGCAAGCTCAAAGAAATAAACAAGATAACCAAATTCATACGCGCCTCTCTTTTCAAGCTCAAGCACGATATTGGGAACACCTCCGTCAACGTGAGCCATTGCCGTAGCCATAAAAGCGGTACGGTTGACATAGTGCAGATCCTTGCCTGCCACAAAGTTCAAACCGTCAGAATTGCTCTCATCGTACGGAATTTCCATTTTATCGGAAGAATTCACAAGGTCAATTACCGTTTCAAACATAATACGGCTTCCCTCTTGAATGAACTGACCGAGTGAGTGAAGGTCGGTAGTAAAGGTGACCGATGCGGGGAAAACACCCTTATTATCCTTGCCTTCGCTTTCACCGTAGAGCTGTTTCCACCACTCTGCCGTCATGGCAAGCGAGCTTTCGTATGTGGCAAGAATTTCAACAGATTTTCCTTTTTCAAGGAGAATATTACGGATTGCCGCATATTTATAGCAATCATTCTTTTCAATATCACACTCAGCGTACGCTTTCTTAGCGGCAAGTGCACCATTCAGCATATCGTAAACATCAATACCGGCAACCGCAATCGGAAGAAGACCAACAGGGGTCAAAACAGAGAATCTGCCGCCCACATCGTCCGGCACAACAAAGGTTTCATATCCGTTGGCATCGGCAAGCTCTTTCAGCTTTCCTCTTGCCTTATCGGTTGTTACAAAAATTCTCTCAGCAGCGCCTTCCTTGCCGTATTTCTTTTCGAGAAGCTCACGGAACACGCGGAACGAAATCGCAGGCTCGGTGGTTGTTCCCGATTTGGAAATAACATTGATGCAAATATCCTTGCCTTCGCAAATTTCAAGAAGCTCAGCAAGATTCGATGCCGAAATATCATTACCCGAGAAATAAATGTCGGGAGTATCTTTCTTCAAATTGTTATATCTTGCACTCTTGCAAAACTCAATCGCAGCACGCGCGCCAAGATAAGAACCTCCAATACCGATGGCAATAAACACATCGCAACTCTTCTTAATCTTTTCCGCAGCCTGAACGAGTCTTGCGATCTCTTCTCTGTCAAAACCGTCGGGAAGCTCGGTCCAACCAAGAAAATCATTTCCCGCACCGCTCTTGTTCACAAGCGTTTCGTGTGCCGCTTCAATTCTCGGAGCAATACCGGCAAAATCCTCCTGGGTAATAAAATTTTTGAGATACTTGTCATTGAGTCTAATCGTCATATGCCTCAAATCCTTTCTTTTTTGGATAACACGCTTCACGCAAAGCATTCCTTTGCTGTAAAACGATTCCTACTTTAATGATACTACAAACTCTAAAAAAACGCAAGAGTTTTTTTGGATTTTTATTCCAACATTAAATAATTTGAAAGTGCTTTTTTCAAAAGACCGAAAAAAGTCATTTTGGGTATCGTCTCGCCCGCCGTAATATCGGCTTCGGCGATCACCAAGTCTTTCGACTTGTAAACAATCTTTCCAATCACATCACCTTCATAAACAGGTGCCGTAACAGATTCAGCAAGTTGAATTTCATAGTTCAAGGTTCCTTTTTTCTCTTTGGGAAGCACTTTGGCAAGCGGTAAGGTTTTGCCGAATGACGCTCCTTTGACCCCACCTGTCACCCGAAAAGAAACGTTCTCTTGGTAAGAAAGCTCGACATAGCTGTAATTGGCAAATCCGTAATCAAACAGCCGTTTGGCTGTCAAATTACGCTTGTCGGATGATTCAGCCCCCATAATCACAGCAATCAGTTGAAGTCCGTCTCGCTTTGCTGTTGCAGAAATACAATACCCCGATTTAGAAGTAAATCCCGTTTTCAACCCGTTTGCGCCGCTATAAAAACGAACCAATTTGTTTGTATTGGTCAGTGTAAACGCACCGCCGCGAATCGTATCTTGCCAAATCGTAGTATAATTTAAAACCGACGGATGGTTAACGATCAATTCTCTCGACATCAGTGCAATATCGCGCGAAGACGTCAGGTGCGTTTCGGTGGTATCGTCAAGTCCGTTGGTATTGTCAAAATGAGTATTCTTCATACCAAGCGCCAAAGCTTTGGCATTCATTTGATCCACAAAAGCGCTCTCGCTTCCCGCCACAAATTCGGCAAGCGCCACCGCCGCATCGTTGGCAGAACACACCACCACCGATTTAACCATATCTTCCACACTCATCTTTTCCCCAACCTCAAGGAACACTTGTGAGCCACCCATACTTGCCGCACGGTCACTGACCGTAACCGCATCGGTCATTTTGATTTTCCCCGAATCAATCGCCTCAAACACGAGCAGCAAAGTCATCACTTTGGTAACCGATGCGGGATGCCGTACCTCGTCGGCGTTTTTTTCATATAATACCGTTCCCGATTCTGCCTCCATCAAAAGCACACTCGGTGCTTCCACTTCCACTCCATCGGCATAAACAGGAATCGGAAACAACAATACCATACATAAAAAAGCCATGAAAAAAGCAAGCCCTCTGAATCGTCTCATACACAACAACCTTTCCGTAAAAACACTTTTTCCTACTTGTCTTGTATGATTCAATTTTATGCTTGCCTTTTGTTTTTATTCCTTTTCAGATACCGAGTTCTTCCTTTAAGCTATCCCGCTCTTCCCACATGGTTAATAGCATTTCTTCCAGTTCCTCGTTCCTTTGATACAGTTCTGTTAGACGTACATGGTCAAGCGCCGCCGTGGTTTCGCATTCAAGCGTATTATCCTCAAGCTCTTTTTCAGCTTTTTCAATCTCCACCGAGAGCTTTTTATAACGGTTTTCAAGCTTTCGTTTCTCAGCCGCCGCTTGCTTTGACAAAAGATACCTGGCTTTGGCATCTGTCATCACCTCGGTCGGTGCGGAAGAATTCGAATCACTCGACGTCTTTCCACCTAACTTCAAACGTTCCTTGTAATCAAGATACTCTTTATAATTGCCTTCAAACGCCTGAACAGCCGCACCTTCAAAAGAAAGAATTCGCGTGGAAAGCTTGTTGATAAAATAACGGTCATGGCTCACCGCAAGAATCGTTCCTTCGAACGCATCCAGCGCATCCTCCAAAATCTCACGCGAAGGAATATCCAAATGGTTGGTCGGCTCGTCAAGAATCAAGAAATTCACCTTCGTCAGCATCAGCTTGGCAAGAGAAATCCTCGCCTTTTCGCCGCCGCTCAAAACCGAAATATCCTTAAAGACATCATCACCCTTGAACAAAAAAAGTGCAAGTACACTTCGAACCTCGGTTTGCGTCAACTTGTCGTAATCATCCCAAAGCTCATCAATCACAGTGCCGCTTTCCGATATGTCATGATGCTCTTGGTCATAATAACCCACACGAACATTGTAACCGTAATGAACAAAACCAGAAGTTTGCGGAACTGTACCGTAAATAATTTTCAAGAGCGTAGATTTTCCGCATCCGTTCGGACCGATCAGCATAGCACGGTCATTCTTTTTGAGTTCAAAACTCACATCGTCAAAAAGTTTTTTCACGGGATAGCTTTTGGAAAGATGCCTTATATCGAGTACATCGTTACCGCTTTCGCTCGCCGTTTGAAACATCATGCGGATATTCTGCGGATCATGCTCGGGGGCTGCAATCTTTTCCATACGGTCAAGACGTTTTTGACTGCTTTCCGCCTTTTTGATATTCTTTTCTCTGCCCCAACGCCGTTGCTGTTCGATGTGCGCTTCCAATCGGGAAATCTCTTTTTGCTGATTCTTGTATTGATGCTCAAGAACTTCCCGATCTTTTTTCTTTTTGGCAATATAGGTATCGTAATTGCCGTCATATAACCTGCCGTGACAGTTTTCAATTTCCAAGGTTTTATTGGTTGTCTTGCAAAGGAAATAACGGTCATGCGAAATGATCATCACCGTTTTCTTGGTACCGGCAATGAATTTTTCAAGCCACTCGATGTTTTCGATATCCAGATGGTTGGTCGGCTCGTCCAGCATGATGATGTCGGGCTCTGTCAAAAGCAGTTTTGCAAGTGCCACACGCGTTTTCTGACCGCCTGAAAGCTGCCGTATCGGCATATTGTGATAGGCTTCATCAAACCCGAGACTACCAAGCACTGAGCGACAACGCCCGCGGTATTCAAGCCCGCCCCTCGCAATAAACGATTCATTCATGGCAGAATACTTCATTTGCGCTTCAAAATTGCCGTTTTCCGCCTCACGGCGCATATATTCGAGTTCATGTTCTTCTCGAATCAGATCTTTGAACGCATCCAGCATTTCGCCAAGAACCGTGTTATCGCTTTCAAACACAGGATTCTGTTCAAGATACCCTATCGTTTTCTCGCGTGAAATATAAATATTTCCCGTATCAGGCTCGCACACACCGGCTATAATGCGGAACAAGGTAGATTTTCCGGCACCGTTTACTCCGACAATACCGAGCTTATCGCCGTCATTCAATGAAAAAGAAAGATTCTCAAACAACAAATCCGTGCCAAATGAAAGCGACAGATTCTCACAGCTGATACTGATCACGGCAATTCACCCCTTTTCAAAAGCAAGTTAATCATTTTCATTTACATACTGTGTTTCTTGATAAAGGAAACAAGTTTATCTACCGTCGTAAAACAAAGACCCGTCACCGTATCGGCGCAATCACAATCCTCACTTGTTCTTTTCACAGAAGAAGATCAAATGCAATCCGCTTCTCTCTCTGTCCGTTTCTTTCGTAATAGACTACACCGCAATACTGAAAACCGCATTTTCCAAGAAGAGAACGCATGGGTTTGTTGTCTTCATGCGTATCGCAACGTAGCGACAGCGCGTGATCAATATGCGCAAGCTTTGTGGCATAGTCAAACACACGACCGCCAAGTCCGTGTCCGCGAAGCTCAGGAGAGACGGCCACACGGTGTACCGAAGAATAACGGTAACCGTCTTCACGGAAAGCCCCCTCGGTAATCTTTTCATATACCTCTTCTTTGCCTGATGTGTAAGCAAAATATCCAACAACCGTTGATTCTTTGACAAGAACATAGGCTTGATCGAGTTTCATATCTTCTTCAATATCCGTGCTGAACGGATATCCGTCTTGCCACTGATCAATTCCCTGTTCTTTCATGGTTTGCCTTGACTTGGCAAACAAATCACAAATTGCGGGAAGATCGGCTATCACAGCGCTTCGAATGCGAATATCAGAAATTGACATAGGTTTTATCTCCATTTTTAGCAGACTTGTAGGACGCAGCCGTTAAGGCAGTCAAAGACACCGCATCTTCGATTAAAAGACCTTTGGGTGCTTCAGCCTTGCCGGTACACCAATCGAGCCACTTATCCACAGGATTCTTTTCTCCTTGCGGAAGTTCGGTTACGGTAACAAGCTTTCCGCCTGTGGTTTTATCGGAAAGCTCCACCTTGCCATCAGTAATCACAAGGTATCCTTCCGTACCGCTAATCTCCAGTGTATAACGTGTACGGTCGGCCACAAAGCCGGTTTCCGAAACAGCGCTTGCACCGTTTTCAAATTCGATCAAAGAAACAGCATTGTCCTCTACCCCTCTTTTGGTTAAATCGGTAAAGAGAGACTGTACAAACAAAGGTTTTCCGAGAAGCCATTCAAGTGTGTACATCGGATGCGCGCCAAGATCGATCATAGCGCCGCCGCCGCAAAGGGATTCATCATAGAAATAAGATGGAAGCCAATTCGCCGAACTTCCGTTATGAACATTTCTCACGCGCGCATATGTGATCTTACCAAGACGTCCGCTTTCCACGCATTCTTTGGCAAACAGCAGAGACGGACGGGAAAGATGTGGGAAAGAAATCGCAAATTTCACACCGTTTTCCTTGACAGCCGCTTCAATTCTTCTGGCATCTGTCAACTTGATCGAGAGTGCTTTTTCGGTAAAAATGTGCTTTCCCGCCTTTGCGGCTCTTGTCATAAGCCAAGGGTGAAGCGATGTCGGCGATGTAATCACCACAGCCTCAATATCAGACTTTAAAAAACGGTTAAAATCACCGTAATATTGGCAACCGAATTCCTGAGCCCACTTCTTTCCTCTTTCGGCATTTTCGTCCCAAATAGCAGCCACTTCCGCATCGGGATAATTCTTAACGTATTCTGCGTATTCGTTGGCGTGTACATGCCAACGGCTGACAAGTCCTATTTTCATCTTCTTCCACCTTTTTTCTTCATAACAATATAAAACAGTATATAACAAATCAATTAAAAAAGCAACTGTTTTTTGAAACAAAACCTGCAATAATGCATCGCAAGTCAAAAGATTTTTTATTTTTTATGTTTCAAGTTGAAGAAAATAAGGTTTTCCGTGTTTTTCTATTGCAAAAACAAAAAAAATAAGATATAATGCTACCGAGATTGATATATTCAAAGAAAGGACATTTCCGATGAAAAAACGATTCTATGCTGTCTCCAATGCACACTTGGACACGCAGTGGAACTGGACAATTCAGTACACCATCAGAAAATGCATAAAAAACACCCTTGAAGAAAACTTCCGTAATTTCAGACAAGCCCCTAAATATCTCTTCAACTTTGAGGGTGCTTTCCGATATAAATTGATGCAAGAGTATTATCCCAAGCATTATGACTTGGTGAAGAAGTATGTTGCTGAAGGCAGATGGCATCCCTGCGGTGCTTTCTGGGATTCCTGCGATGTCAACGTACCCTCCTCCGAGGCACTGATGCGTCAGGCTCTCCTTGGCAACAAATACTTTGAAAAAGAATTCGGTATATTCACAAAAGATATTTTCCTGCCCGACTGCTTCGGCTTCAGAAGTTCAATCCCTTCGATTGCCAAGCACATGGGACTTAACGGCTTTTCCACACAGAAACTCACATGGGGTGTCGGATGCCCGATCGTGAATGAAGACGGCAGTGTTTCCCGTCCGGAATTTGGCAAGCACAAACGCCTTGACCTCGGCAAATGGAAAGGTCCCGATGAATCTGAAATTTTCGTTGCCCTGAACGGTGGCACATATATCTATCAATTCCCGGAAGAAGAAACTCCCGTCAATCAGCGCGAGTGGATTCTCAAAGCCATCGAAAAGAATCAGGATATTTCCGGCTTTCCGTGGCGTTCGATGTACTTCGGCGTGGGTGACGAAGGCGGCGGCTGCTCTACCGAATGTGCCAAGATGGTATCCGATGCCGAGCTTTCCGATGACGGTCTTTACGAAGTCAAGAACGCTTACTCTTACGAAATCTTTGACGATCTCGAAAAAGAGGACACTTCCAAGATGCCCACCTACAAAGGTCATCTCCACATTCCCCACGGCTTTGGTGCGCTCACATCGCATACCATCTCCAAGCGCTTCAACCGCCTTTGCGAAAACCTAGGCGATGCAGCAGAACGTGCCTCAGTGCTTGCCTCGGTTTATACCGACAAATCCTATCCGCAGGAAAGACTCAACGATGCTTGGAAAACCTTCTTGTGGCATCAGTTCCACGATTCTTAACCGGCACGTCGATCTGCGACGCGTACGTCTTCTCTCATAACGACTATGCCATTGCGCTCAACCAGTTTGCCGCTGAGCTCGGCGCATCGGTAGAGGCTGTTTCTCAGCTGCTCGACACAAACGTTGACGGCACACCGATCGTACTCTTCAACCAAACCGGCAAACAGCGCACCGCGACTGTAAAAGCTGATATTGCCGTTGACGGCGATTATGTAAAAGTCTTTGACGAAAACAATAACGAAGTTCCCTCACAGGTTTCGGTGATTGACGGTGTGAAGACCGTCATCTTCTCGGCAAAGGTTGACGCCGTTGGCGTTGCCGTTTATTCGGTCATTCCTTCTGATACACCCTATGCCGGCGAAAACACACTCTCTGTCAGCGAAAACACACTTGAAAACAAATTCTACCGTGTTACCGTTAACGAAAACGGAGACATTTCCTCGGTATATGACAAAGAACTTGGCAAAGAGCTGCTCTCTGCGCCTTCCCGTCTTGAAATCTCGCCCGACAACAGTACCAATTGGCCCTCTTGGGAACTCTGCTTTGAAGATAACGCCCTTGAACACGCTTTCGTTAAAGATAACTGCAAGTGCGAGATCGTTGAAAACGGTGCCGCAGAAGTTGCACTCCGTATCACCCGCACATACGGCTCCAGCACATTCATTCAGACCGTTTCGCTTTCCGCCACCGAAAAAGTGGTTACTGTCGATAACTATGTCGATTGGTTCAGCCGCAACTCGCTTTTGAAAGCAACCTTCCCGCTCACGGCATCCAATCCTTATGCAGAATTTGATGTCGGTCTTGGCACAGATAAAGGTGAAAACACCACCACCTATCCCTATTTCCAGCACTGTGTTCACACCTACGCCGATCTCACCGACACAAGCGGCGACTTTGGCGTTGCTATCCTCAACGACTGCAAATACGGCATGGACAAGCCGGATGACAACACCCTCCGCTTAACACTCATCCACACCCCGGTTGAGCCCTATGATAACGAAAAATCCAACCAGGACTGGCAGGATTTCGGTAGAAACGAATTCCGTTACGGCATCACTTCTCATAAGGGCGAACGCGACGGCGTAGCATTGATTGCCGACGAATTCAATAAACCGGTTCTCCCCTTTGTCACTGCAAAGCACAACGGTAACGGCAAAAAGCTTTCTCTCATTGAATCCGATAACGCCGAAGTTCTCATTCGCGCTGTCAAAAAAGAAGAAGACGGTGACAGAATCATCGTTCGTCTGCAGGAAATGTCGGGCAAGGACACCGAAACCGAACTTCGCTTTGCTTGCCCCATCGATTCCATTGTGGAAACCGACGGCTATGAAAGAGAGATTGCACCCATCGCAACAAACGACAATACAACCAAGATCGCACTCTCTCACTTCGCACCTAAGACCTTTGCCGTAACACCCAAGCAAGAAAAAACTTCGCTTGGCAGAATCTATACCCCCATTGAGCTTCCCTATTCGCACAAGATCACAACCGAAAACGGTCTTTTCGATTCCGATTTTGACGTAGCCATTCCTGCTGAATTGTTCGTCAAAAACATCACCTCTTCTGGCGTTCCGTTCGTCATGGGTGATGCCGATAAAAACAATGCCGTTCTTTGCGATGGGCAGACACTCAAGCTTCCTTGTGGTGCAAAGAAGCTCTATATTCTTGCCGCGATTCACGAAGGAACAGGTCCTTGCGAATTCCAAAAAGACGGAAAAGGACCTCACTCTTATCAGGTTTCCAATATGTATCAGAACGTTGGAACTTGGGATATGATCGCCAAAGCCAACACCTGCTACCTCAACCGCGATGAGATCGCTCACGTTTATACCCACACCCACGATAAACGCGGCGATAAGGTATATGAATTTGCCTATCTCTTCAAGTATTCCCTCAATGTTGAAGGCGTTAGCGAGATCACACTTCCCAAGGGCAAAGAAATGCTCCTGTTTGCCGCGACCGCTTCCACTTCGGATTCCTCCACGCTTGACGTTTGGCCGCTTTATCCCATTGCCGAGAAATCCTACAAGCCGACCCACACCATCACCGTAGAAGATACCGACATCAAACTTACCATGCAAGAAGGCAATTACGCGCTGATCACAGCGCCTGATAATGATCCCAATTCCCTGTTTGACTCTTGGGTAGGTGATGCTGTTAAGACAACCAACGGCATGGTCGCTTTGGTATGTATGCCCGAAGAAGATGCGACTCTTTCGATCAAACGCCGTTATCTTGGCACCAACCTCACTTACAAAAAGCCTGCGACAGCAAGCAATTCTGAAAACGAGGATGAAACACCCGATCATGCCGTCAACGGTATCTATGATCAAAAATGGTGCTCGCCAATCGACGAAAAAGGCGCGTATATGGACGTTGACCTTGGAAAGGCTTATACCGTCAACCGCTGGCTCGTCAAGCACACAGGTAAGATCGAAGGTAGCGGATGGAACACCAAGGAATTTGCGCTTCAGTACAAAGTAAATGAAACCGATGAATGGACACTCGCCGATCAAGTAACAGACAATAAAGATGATATCACACTCCGCGATATCGAGCCTATCACCGCAAGATATGTTCGTCTCTTTGTGACCAAAGCCGGTCAAGATGATGACGAAAGTCATGTCCGTATCTACGAGTTCTCTGTTTTTGAAGCTTAAGTATCTTTTTTAACATTTCATACCGCATGAGTCATTCTCATGCGGTATGTTTTCCTTCAAAGAAACCGATAAAATCTTGACAAAAAAAGTTTTATATGGTACACTAAAAATAGATTAACCAAAACTAAATCACAAAGGAAAGGTTACTTATGAAGAAATTATCCCTGTTTCTGCTTTTAGCGCTTCTTGTTGCGCTTATGTTTACCGTATCTTGCGGTAGCACCAACACACCGTCAGAAACAACTGCCCCCTCCTCATCTTCGGCAGATAGTTCCGGCGTTTCAACAACAACCACTACCACAGCACCTATCACCACCACCGCCACCACAACGGCAACCGTCACCACACAAGCACCCAACACCACATCAAAACCCACAGTAAAGGCTGAGCCCGTCAAACTGCTCACCTTCAACCTTCGCTACGACATCACAAGCCATGAATTGATGTCTCTTGAAGTTCGCGGCCCTCACCTGATGGAAATCATTAAGAAATATGATCCCGATTCGATCAGCTTCTGCGAAGCCACCAATAACTGGATGAAATACTTGCGTGAAGAAATGCCCAAGCTTGGCTACAGCTGTGTCGGCGTTGGCCGTGATTCAGGCGCCACAGGCGGCACAGGCAACGGCAACGAACATTCCCCTGTTTTCTATAAAACAGATAAGTATGAATTGCTCGAATCCGATACATTTTGGATTTCTGACACCCCCGAGGTTGCAGGAAAAGCATGGGGCACCTCCATTAAGCGTATCTGTAGCTATGCCGTTTTGAAAGACAAGAACACAGGCGCAAGCTACGCTCACTTCGGTACGCACCTTGACCACCAGAGCGAAGAAGCTCGTCAAAACGCAGCTCTCGTCATTGAATCTTACATCCGCGAAGTGTTGAAAAAATACGGTGATATCGGCATCGTACTTTCCGGCGACTTTAACACCTCTATGTCCTCCACGGCATATCTCTCGTTTACATCTTTCCTGGATGACTCCAGAAGCATTGCCAAAGAAAAGAAGGTAGTCGGCATCACCACCAACAGCTACCGTCCGAACGAATGGGAAAGCAGTTCCTCCTCCGGCAAAACTCCCACCGTTGGCACCGGTTCTCCCATTGACTATATATTCCTTGGCAAGAATACCGCTTCGGTTTCGGTTTACACAGTCGTTAACGATCTTTTCACCTTTGAGCATAACGGAAAAACATGGCATGAGCATCCGATATCCGACCACTACGGTGTTTTCTGCGAAGCAACCTTTACCTCTCCCACTGCCAATTTACCCTACAGCGAAAACAAACTCATTACCTATCGCGCAGAGTATGCTCCTTCTGCAACACTTCCCTCTTCCTACGAAGGCTTGTCTATCATCAACGACCGTTTTTCAGTCTCCTGTAATTTGTTGGCAGTCAAGCCGATTTCCAATGTTTTAACAGACGATTCTTCGGTCGGATCTGTGATGGTATCAGGTAACAAAAACGGCGTTTGGGAAATCACTCTGTCTACCGATACGACTACGGAAATCCAAGGTCTTTCCTTTACCACCGGTACGGCAGCCACTAAGCTTCCGCAAATGCTTCGCGTCTACGTTTCAAATGACGGAAGCTCATGGAAGCGCATGGGTAGCGTATACACCGATGAAATTGAAGCCTCTACCACGTATTATCTCTCTAACCTTTCCACCAGAGTCCGCACAAAATACGTAAAGCTCGTTTTCTCCGATTGCGACAGAAGCGTTGAACTTGCGAATATTAACATTTACGGACAATAAATCTGTTCCCTGTCAAGCATCCGAAACAGCACTACTGTTTCGGATGCTTTCTGTTTCTTGACAAGTGTCGATTGGTATAGTATAATATGTTTTGGGCATTTGTAAAACTGCGGTTTACTCAGGCGCGTGGACTCGCTATGCTCGTCTAAAAGGTGTTTTGTTAAGGAGATTAAGTTATGAAGAAAAAACCGCTACTCACGCTTATCGCTCTCGCCATACTGACGCTTATCTTCTCGGTTGGTTGTGACACCAACCAATCAAACAACCCGATTCAAACACAAACAACAACCGATACCGTAGCCGTCACACAACCTGTCGCACCCAAAGTAACAACCCCTTCCTCCACAACTGAAACACAAGAACCGTTATCGCTCAGGCTGATGACCTTCAATTTGCGTTTTGATACCACAAGCCATCCTTGTATGTCTACCGAAGTACGTGGTGCACACCTGATGGAGATCATCAAAAAGTACATGCCCGACTCCATCAGCTTCAATGAAGCAACAAATAATTGGATGAACTACTTGAATGAACAGATGACAGAATTGGGGTATAGCCATGTAAGCAGTGGACTGTCTTCCGTTCAAACGTATCCATTGCCGACAGGACTTGATAACAGACAACAAAATCCCATTTTCTATCAATCTGCCAAGTATGAGCTTCTTGAATCGGATACGTTTTGGCTCTCGGAAACCCCGGAGCTTAACGGTTCTGTTTCGTGGGATTCGTCCTGTGTACGTATTTGTACTTATGCCGTTTTGAAAAACAAAGAAAGCGGTGCAATCTATGCACACTTTGGAACACATTTGGACCACATCAGCGAAGAGGCTCGTCAAAACAGCATTCTCGTCATAGAATCGTATATCCGCGCCACATATAAAAAATACGGCGAAATCGGGATCGTGCTGTCTGGCGATTTTAACGATACCAACCAATCCACAACCTACAAATCCATTATTTCATTTATGGATGATGCCTCAACTCTCGCAGAAACCAAGTTAGTTGTCGGAGCCACCGCCAACGGGTATAGCCCCGATCAATGGGAAGAAAACTACGCCGGCACTAAAAAGCCAACTGTTGCGGCTTCATCACCCATTGACTATATTTTCCTTGGCAAAAAAACAGCTTCGGTTTCGGTTTACACCGTTGTCGACGATCTCTTCACTTTCGACTACAACGGAAAAACCTGGACAGATCATCCTATATCCGACCATTATGGCGTTTTTTGCAAAGCAATCTTCACTTCCCCCTCACAAAGTATAACCTATGATGAAACCCGATTACCGTACCGCAGCACGATTGTATCATCTCAAACGTCACCTTCCTCTTTTGAAGGTTTATCTGTTATCAACGATCGATTTAACATCTCGTCATCTCTCTTTGAAACCAAACCCATTGGTAATCTTTTCAAAAATGATGACTCTGTCGCTTCGATTCGTGTTGGAGGCAACAAACACGGAGTTTGGATAATAACGCTCACCGCTGATGCTCTCACCGAAATCAAAGGAATCTCCTTTACCACAGGCCAATCTTCGCCGACCACACCTCACACCCTTCGTATTTTTATTTCGAACAACGGAACATCCTGGTTGCAATTGGGCAAAGTTTACGCCGAAGATTTGGCTGCCTCAACCACATACTATATCTCGCTCGCCTCCCGAGTGCGTACCGATCAAATTAAGATTATATTCTCCGATTGTGTCAATCACACTGAGCTGACCAACCTGACCGTATACGGAAAATAAAACCACTTCGAGTCAACCACCCAAAACAGAAATTCCCTGTTTTGGGTGGTTTTTTTGTGCAAAACTACAAATCAAGAAGATAATTATTGACAATTATAGGGTTATATAGTAAAATAATTTAGTAGAAAAACAAACGATTGCGTTATTTGGTTGATACATAATCATGCAATCGA
>JAFXJX010000048.1 GCA_017532025.1 Clostridia bacterium
CTCCCATCCAGTCCGGTATCATGACCACCGTTCATGCTTACACCGGTGACCAGATGATCCTCGACGGCCCCCACAGAAAGGGTGACCTCCGCCGTGCACGTGCAGGCGCACAGAACATCGTTCCTAACTCCACCGGCGCTGCTAAGGCTATCGGTCTTGTAATCCCCGAACTCAACGGCAAGCTCATCGGCTCTGCTCAGCGCGTTCCTACCTGCACCGGTTCTACCACCATCCTTGTTGCTGTTGTTAAGGGCAAGGACATTACCGCTGAAGGCATCAATGCTGCTATGAAGGCTGCTTCCTCTGCTTCCTTCGGTTACAACGAAGATCAGATCGTTTCTTCCGACGTAATCGGTATCACCTACGGTTCTCTCTTCGATGCTACCCAGACCATGGTTGCTAAGATCGACGAAGATACCTATCAGGTTCAGGTTGTTTCGTGGTATGACAACGAAAACAGCTACACCAGCCAGATGGTTCGCACCATTAAGTACTTCGCAGAACTCAACTAATTTAAACCCTTGCGTTAGACCCCGATGCCAAACGGCATCGGGGTTTTTAGTTTTAAAACATCAATCGAACGAAATGGTATAGCTACCGCTTGCGGATGAAGATGGACTGTACTTGCATGCAATGATAAGGTAATCTTTGTTGGCAAGCATGGTTTTGGTGATTTGCGATGAATAGATACCATTATAATCGTCGTTGTAAAGTCCTTCTGCATCTTTTGTGGTGTCGGGGCTATTGTTATTGGCTTGCGTGATGGGATTGGTAGAACGCGGGTTGATAATGTACAGGTATGAATCAACATTGGATTGCAAATGTACCGTTAAGGTTTGTTCGGTGGTGAATTTACACGATATCAGATTGGATTGATACTGCGTGTATGTTCCGCTGATATCAGAGGTGGAGTTTGTGTAAGCGGGAATGTTGGCATAGGTGGAATATGCCGTTGAGGGAATGATAACAAACTTGGTTTCACCCGAAACAGGCTGAGTTGTGTACATGAGACGAATTCGGTACGGTTTGTTTGCTGTAAAGGAATGAGAGATAAAGGCGTTTAATCCAACGCCGCTGTTATTGTCTTCGGCGAGCTTTGCGTTGGTTGTGCCATCGTAGATTTCAAGATAGGTGTTTTTAAGACCGAAGGTTTGAATCAGTTTGTTTCCGCCGGTGGCAAATGTGACATGATAATCGATGTATTCCCCTTTGCCGATATTTTCTACTTTTTCGTAGTATCGTAGGTTACTTGCTAAAGATAAGGTTTGTTCGGTGCCGCGCTCAACGTGGTATTGGATGGAATAATCGGCGTCCCAAGTGGAAGGATTAGCAAGGACTATACCGCACCAAATAATATCTCCTCCATAGGTTTCAGTTGTTATAATGTATTTGTTAGGACCTGATTTGGGAAGCTTGATAAATGTATGAGATCCATCTACTGTGACATAATAGAAATAGCAAATACCATTAGAAAGAGTACTTTCTTCAAAATTAATCTTGATTACAATCTTACTGTTTTGTCCCATTTTGTCGGGGATAAATTTGTGGTATTGATGAGAATAATAGAATAAGTATTTGGTTTCATCGGGGTATGTTTCATTGGGATATAGGTCGATGTCGTTTTGAGGTCTAGATACCGTGTTGTTTATTGTCTCAATACGTGGTACCCATAGATTGGTTGCGGATGAACCACCCGGGTGTAAGGGTGAGTACCAATATGACGGGGAAAAATTATAACAACCCATTGTTAAGTAAACAGAGTTAAAGGATTCACCATAGGGAGAAAGCGTATTATTGATTGCTTGAACGAGAAGGCTATAGTTTGGTTCACTATAGGCGGCTTTTGCATATTCTTCCCATAATTCTCGAACGACATCTGTCGTTTCGCAAAGATCTTGCATAGTAAGATAATAAAGAACTAAACCGTATATTTCTAAACCTTCAAAATGAAATGGAGCGTCCGATGCTAAAAACATATTGATATGTTCATCCATTGATAAAGATGTTCCCTGTGTGATCAGAGCTGCCCAATTGGCAGAACCTTCAGAAAACCATGTTTGATAGTCCGGAAGGCGCCAGTTATACGCGCATTGAATGGCGTGGAAGTATTCGTGTGCAAGGGTTTCTTTTTCTTCAGTAGTAAGAGAAGAAAAAGTGAAGATTTCGATCTCGGTAGAACACCGCGTACCGTAAAAGGTTTTAGGTTTGGTAACACCAGCCGGTTTATCGGGCTCATCTGGGGAAACAGTTGGATCTTCTCCTGTATGCAGTGTGATTGGGTACTTATTATTACTATTATCTAATAAGGGAGCCCGATATTCCATCTCTGTTACATATTGCGTGCGAACCGATTCCATATGATTGGCGACTTTGACAACTTCGCTATAAGCAATACCCGTTTCGTATTTGATAATAAAGTTGGGAGAACTATATGAAAGAAGATTCTCATCGTCGGAAGCAGAGCGAGCAGTAGAAGTGTTAGTAACAGTGGAAGAAGGTAAAAAGAGCTTATCGATTCTTTCTTTAATGCCCTCTGAGGCGTTTTCGGACAAACGGTATTGAGATAACGTAACAACTACCCCATGCAAGCAAGGTGTGTTTTCGAACTGTTTATTCTCATATAAGTTACAGTATGCCTCTATTTTTTCTGTTTCGGTAATGAGGTTGTTTTGATAAGCTATGTCCACAATATCAAAACGAGAAGCTTGGTTTTGAGTAAAGTAATCGGTAAGAGAAATTGATTGGCTGTTTTCGTTGGCTGTATATCCGTCGATTGACAAATTATCAGATGTGATTTTTTGAATAAATGTATCAGATGTTTCGTTGAAGTGAATCGATGTTTTACCGATTGATTGTTGCTGCAAGAAAATAGTATCTATCGGTGATGAAGATTCGTATTGCTCAAGGGAGGGTGTATTTTCAAGACAGGTAACATGATTTTGGTCTGCGTTTATAATTTGCGGGGATTCTTTTGGGGTTTCTGTTAATTGATATGTTTCTTTTGCTGTTGCAGAGGCAAAGATTTGCAAACAAGGAATTGAACACAAAAGAGAGCCAATCAATAAAATGGATAACAGTTTTTTCATTTGAACATCCTTTCCTTATATTCGTGAATTTTGATGGGTGGTTTTATTGGTGTGTGGGTGTGTTTTTCATCTCCTTTTGTTTTGTTGAGAACAAAGTGGTCATGCCTCCTTTCATAAAAATACGATTAATATCCCTTTGTTTATATAGACGTTTTTTTTTTTGAAAAAGACATCATATTTTTTGAAAAAAATTTTTTTTAGGTGAGTAGATGATAAAGAAAAAGAGTTTCGCAATGTGAAACTCTTTTTCGTGATGATGCTTAAAGAATATCAATTGAGTTTGGTGTGGGTATAACCTCCTGGAATACGCTGAATGTTTGTGAGAGGGGAATAACAGAACAGATTACCTTCTCTGTCGTAAATGTCGAGTCGCACGTTTTCATAGGTGTACTGATTGTTTTCGTTATAATCAAAGAGATTGAATGAAAAGTCAGGACCGAGGTCGAGGTAGATCTTGATATAAGCTTCGCGGTTATCCACGTTGAATCGAGCGATATCATATTTTACGCCTTCAATTGTAACTGCCCATTGATAGGCAGGATTGATCGTGAGTTTGGTTGGATTTTCACTTCCCATAAACAGCATTTCGGAAAAGATGCTGTCAACTTCATAGTTTTTGTGATCGGTAAATTTGGGGATACTAAAAGAAAGCGCAATGCGGTTATCGAAAAGATTATATGATTCTTCAAACTTGAAAAGATATCCCATACTGTCGTGAATCGCAAGTCTATTCATGAACACTTCACGTATCAAACTTGAGCGGAAGATGAAAGCAATCCGTTGGGAAGGATCAAAGAAGAAATCAAATTGAGGTTCGTATTCAAAAGAAGCGTCCAAAACATAATTGGCATAGTCCGAAAGGTTGTAGATTTTCTCATCTATGGTAAGTGTCTTTCCCTCGGATTTTTTCAGAAGAAGCAAAGAAGCACATGGGTTAGTCTCTTTACTTTTTCGGGTGCATTCAAGCGCTTCTTGGAACATATCGTTGGAGATACTGAAATCTTTTATAGTCGTTTCGCTGAGCGGTTCAATAACATCTCCGATGAAGTATTGGCTGACAGGTCGGTACACATTGGAATCAAGTTCATATCGGTTAGTATAGACTGCTTTGATTGTTTCACTTCCTATACCGCTATAATCCTCAAGTACGGTAATTTCCATGGTGGTAATGCGATAAAACGCTTTTCCGTCAGGTACAATGACCGATGTGTAGTCTTTGACAACGCCGAGAACAGCATCGTTTTCTTTTTTGATTCTCTTTGCCCATGCAATTGTTTGGGCACCTGTTAAATCATAAATCGGACCAGAATAGTATGGGTCTCTATTTATGGTTTCAAACCTTCCGTCATTCTCGTCAAACACTGTTGCACCCGGGATATCGAGAATGCTTGGGCGGGCAGTTGTCTTGGGTGCTTCTGTGGTGTGCGGCGCGACGGTAGTGACGGTATGATCGCTTGTGCTTGGGTCAATGACGGGAACTTGCGGTGTATTGTTGCTCTTGCCAATCATAATGCCCACGGGGATTGCCAACAAAACAAGTGTTAAGCAAGCGGCAATCAGGGCAGGGCGAAACCATGCGCGCGCAGGCTTTTCGGTCATGCTTTTGTGTGCGGCGGCAAGATAGTTGCTGTCGGTTTCGTTTAAGAGATCAAAAAACTGACTCGAATTCATATGGAGTTCTCCTTTTCTAAATATTTTTTAAGTTTTTTCAAGGTGCGGTCGAGAACGACGCGCACGTACTTTTCACTTTTGCCGTGCTTTTTGGCAATCTCTTTGACGGAATAGACGAAATAGTAGCGTGCTAAGAGGATATTGCGGTCGCGCTCGGAGAGGGTAGCAAGGAAGCGGTTGAGCGTTTGGGCAAGCGCCATGCGATCAAAATCCTCATCAGGCGAGCCGCTTGCCGCAAACACATTTTCGATTTCTTCAAAAGCGAGCGGAATTTCGCCTTTTCCTCGCTTTTGCCGATATCGCTTACGATAGCAATCGTAAGCGATGTTGCGCGTGATGGCGCCAAGGTAGCTGGCAAGGGAGCGGGGCTTTTCGGGCGGTATGGTGTTCCATGCGCGAAGCAAAGAGTCGGCAACGCATTCTTCGGCATCCTCTTGGTTTTGCAAAATGCGAAGTGCAATGCTATGACAATAGTTGCCGTACACTGTTTGGCATTCCTTGATGGCTTGCTCATCACGCGCTTCGAAGAGTGCTATAATATCTTGGTCGTTCATACATACCTCCTTTTTTTGAGTCAAGGGCCCTTTCACCTATATAGACGAGAAAAATCTGAAAAAGACATCATCTTTTTGGAAAATATTTTTAAAAATTTTTTTTGCGGGTTGGGGCATACTTTTTTTAGTGTTCTTTTCCCCAAAAAGGGGACACTTTCATATACTGTCATTAGTACATAGAAAGGATGGAGAGTTGATGGAGAATATAGGATATCTTCTTGTCAGCACACGCACGGCAGATGGATTACTGCTTGTTCCGTTTGCTGACGTGCGGGTGTATGACAGCGAAGGGGATTTGATTTTTGAAGGCATGACCAATCGCGACGGCTACACATCGGAAATTGCAGTGGCAACGCCTGCGGCGGCGGAGTCACTTTCGCCGGGCGTGGAAAAGCCGTATGCCGAGGTTTCGGTTTTTGTGGAAAAAGACGGCTTTTACGGTGCGCAGTACATCGGCGTGCCTGTGTTTGAAAATGTGGTATCGGTACAGCAGACAAATTTGCAGGCGATTCTGAACATTGTGCCGATTCCACCGTATTTTGATTCGGTGGTGAACGAAAGCGGGGCGAATCGATTATGAATGGATCACCCTTGATTCCGGTAATTCCCGAAAACGTGACGGTGCATCTTGGTCCCGCCGATTCTGCAGCGGAGAATATCACCGTTTCGTTTCCCGATTACATTAAGAATGTGGCGTCAAGCGAGATCTACCCCACTTGGCCCGAAGCTGCGATCCGCGCGAATTTATATGCACAGATCACGTTTGCCTTAAACCGCATTTATACCGAGTTTTACCGCTCGCGCGGCTATGATTTTGATATTACAAACGACATCTCGCTCGATCAGGCGTTTGTGAAAGACCGCGATGTGTTTGAAAACATTTCGCGGATCGTGGATGATATTTTTACCAGTTACATTGTGCGCGACGGTTTTGTGGAGCCGCTCTTTGCGCGCTACTGCGACGGCTATCGAAGCACCTGCAATGGGCTTTCGCAGTGGGGAACCGTACCGCTTGCCGAAGAGGGGCTTTCCGCGTTTGACATACTGACGCGCTTTTACGGCAATGATATTTCGCTTGTGGAAAACGCGCCGATTGAAGCCGTGACCGAAAGTGTACCGCCTGTCCCCCTTCGCTTTGGCAGTGTGGGTAACGACGTGCGTCAGGTACAGTTGCGTCTCAACCGCATTGCACGCAATTATCCCGCCATTCCTTTGATTACGCCGCCCGACGGCGTGTTTGATTCAAGGACAGAGGAAGCGGTGCGTGCCTTTCAGCGAATTTTCAATTTGCAAGAGGATGGCATTGTGGGGCGTGCCACATGGTATCGCCTGATTTACATTGCGAACGCGGTAAAGCGTTTGAACGAGGTGGTCTCCGAAGGGGTGACCTTTGCCGATATTCAGCAGCCCTTGGAAGAAACGCTCTCGCTTGGCTCATCGGGCGATTTTGTGGAGATCGTGCAGTATTTTTTGCAGACGATTTCGGCGTTTACCAATACCATACCGTCGCCGCCACTTGACGGCATTTACGGCGAAACAACCGCTGATGCTGTGCGTGCCTTTCAGAAAGAATGGGGGCTTGCCGAAACCGGGGAAGTGGATCTTATCACGTGGAATCTTTTGTTCGACGTCTTCAGAGCCGATGTGGCAACCGTGCCCGGTAACGTCTTTTCGAATGTGGCAAAGCCGTTTCCCGGGGTGACGCTCCGTGTGGGAAGTCGCGGCGAGGATGTTCTCGATCTGCAACGCTACATCAACCGCATTGCGGAGGCTTTTCCTGCCGTACCCATGCTTATGGAGGATGGCATTTTCGGAGATGCTACACAGGATGCTATCTTTGTGATACAAGAGGGCGGAGGACTGTCCGTGACCGGTGTGGTGGATGTTTCCACATGGGAGTTGATCGCGCGGGTTTATGATACCCTACAGGGCGGTGGCGAGCGCCCTCCGATTGTATTTTAATAAAAAGTGCCAATGAATTTTCATTGGCACTTTTTGATATCAGTTTTGGGCTTCGGGGAGTTCTCCCGCGGTTTTGTAGGTCAGGCGAGGACCTTCTGTCTTATTGACACAGCCTTTGGTAATGGTGACCTTGGCAATGTCTTCTCTTGAGGGGATGTCATACATGATATCCAGCATGATGTCCTCGAGAATGGCGCGCAGACCGCGTGCACCTGTATTGCGCTCAATGGCAAGGGCGGAGATGGCGGTGACGGCATCATCGTCAAAGTCAAGCGCCACACCGTCCATGTCAAGAAGTGCTTTATACTGCTTGACAAGTGCGTTTTTCGGTTCGGTGAGAATGCGTTTGAGCATTTCTGCATTTAAGTTTTCAAGACCGACAATGACAGGAAGACGACCGACAAGCTCGGGAATCAAGCCGTATTTGACAATGTCGTGCGGGTTGATATCGTGATAGAGAGCGTTGTGCTTTTCGGCATCCTTTTGCGAAAGGGGGTCGCCTGCGTAGCCGATCACTCTGCCGCCGCGGCGCTTTTCCACAATGCCACTGATGCCGTCAAACGCGCCGCCGCAGATAAAGAGAATATCCTTGGTGTCGATCTGAATGAAATCCTGTCCCGGATGCTTTCTGCCGCCCTGCGGGGGGACATTGGCAACCGTGCCTTCGAGGATTTTGAGGAGTGCCTGCTGTACGCCTTCGCCCGAAACGTCGCGCGTGATCGAGCGGTTTTCGCTGCGTCTTGATATCTTGTCGATCTCGTCGACATAGATGATTCCTTTTTCTGCCTTTTCCACATCGAAATCTGCCGCCTGGATAAGACGGAGAAGAATGTTTTCCACGTCATCACCCA
>JAFXJX010000049.1 GCA_017532025.1 Clostridia bacterium
ACTGTGGCAGATCAGTTTGGATTGACGAAAGAAAACTGTCCGAAGCATACGAGCTTTATCCCTCTTTCTTTTCTTGAAACGCAGAAGAATTGGGGTTGGAATATGTACGCACTATATGCCGGTAAGAAAATTATCGGATATATGTCGCTCTCCAAAGAAAGCGACGATGCCTTTGAACTTCACAACCTTGCTGTGTTACCGGAGTACAGACACAATGGCTTTGGTAAATTGCTTCTCGATCACGCCAAGGATGTAGTGAAAGCAGCTGGCGGTAATGTAATAAAAATCGGTATTATCGAAGAAAGTACCGTCTTGAAGAATTGGTACATAGCGAACGGATTTGTTCATACCGGAACAAAGAAGTTTGACCATCTTCCATTTACAAGCGGGTACTTAGAAAGGAGCGTGTAACATCATGCAATATGCGATTGAATTGTTTTTTGATGAAGAAATGGAAAAGAAACTTTTCCGTTATGCCGAAAGAATTGCAGAGGAAAAACTCAGCACCAAATATCTTGAATGGAAAACGAGACCGCACATTACGTTAGCTTGTTTTAACGATGTTGATGAAAAAGTATGTGTTGAGAGATTGAAACTGTTTGCACAGAAGCAGCAGACATTACCTGCATATATTGGCTCCTTGGGTATGTTTACCGATACAAAAACAATTTTTGCCTCTCCTATTATGACAAGCTCCATGTATCAGATTCAAAGAGAAATACATGATTGTCTGTGTGATTTTGACACGCGAGGATGGGAATGGTATTTGCCAGATCGTTGGGTTCCGCATTGTGGAATTGCTCTGATGAAAGAGGATGCAGAAGAATCCTATTACAAAGCCTGCGATTTGGTTTTGCGTGAGTTTGAGAAAATAAACGGAAAATTCGCTTCAATCGGATTGGTCAAAATTTCATTCCCGGTAAAAGAAATTTATGTTGCCGAGCTGAAAGGAGAATAAGAATGTCAAAGACTCTTGTTATTATTTTGGGTCCTCACGCTGTAGGCAAGATGACCGTGGGACAAGAACTCGCCAAGATCACAGACTTACGCTTGTTCCACAATCATATGTCAATCGAACTGGCACGAAAGCTCTTTGCTCACTCGGAAAAAGAATGGAGCGTTTTGAACGAAACCATTCGCAAAACCGTGTTTGAGTTATTTGCTAAAGGTGATTTCCCCGGATTGATCTTCACCTATATGTGTGCGTTTGATATGCAGAGTGAATTTGATTATCTGCAGAATGTGATCGATCTCTTTCAGTCGAACGGCGCAAACTGTTATGTGGTAGAGCTTTGTGCTGATTTTGAAGAACGTCTTGTTCGCAACAAAAGCGAAAACCGCTTGCTTCACAAAGAATCCAAGCGCAACCTTGAATGGAGCGAAGCGGAAATGAGAAAGACGAGCGAGAAATACCGGCTCAATTCTTATGACGGAGAAAGCCTACCCTTTGAAAACTATATTAAAATCGACAACACTACTTTAGCTCCGGATGAAGTTGCAAAGATGATCCAGACTCATTTTGCAATCGAAGGACGAAAAGAATGAAAGGAGTACCAAAATGATATTTGAAGATAAACCAATAACCTTAAAAGACAGCAGAACAGCCATCTTGAAAAGTCCGTGCGTTGAAGATGCGGAAAAGTTGCTGAGCTACATAAAGAAATCGTGCGGAGAAACTGAATATCTCGCACGTTATCCCGAAGAATGGAACACCACCGTCGAGCAGGAGGAAGCATGGGTAAATCGTCTGCGCTCCTCTCCCGATACCTTGGGAATCACCTGCTAT
>JAFXJX010000007.1 GCA_017532025.1 Clostridia bacterium
AACCGTTGGTTCCGGCGTTGTTTCCGAAATCAAGGCATAATTTCTGAATTAACAGAAATTCTTCCACAAACAGCTCATGCTTTTCCGATATCGGGTTCATCCCGATATCGGAAAGGTTTTGCTTTTTTTTACATAATTGAATATTCTTTGGGGGTTGGTGTAATTCCACATCGGCGGTATTTCAGAAAGTCCGCGAGCGCTTGGTGCGTTGAACAGGTGAGATTCCTGTACCGACGGTTATAGTCCGGATGAGAAAAGAGGTTGTGTACAGGTTTCCATCACCTGTTGATTTCCCCCTATTGGGGCTTTTTTTATGCCCAAATGCACGATTTGGAGGTGTTTTCCTTGTCGCATAAAACAGTGGGTAACAGACATAATAACAGAGAACAAACGCGAAAACTCGTGATGCTGGCGTTTTTTACAGCGGTAGCATACCTTTCTATATATATCATTCATTTCAGAGTGCAGTTTCTGACCTTTGAATTTAAGAATGTTTTTATTACCATTGCCGCCATGCTGTTTGGTCCGATTGCGGGCGGTGTGATCTCTCTTGTTTCGGCATTTCTTGAATTTGCGCTTTTCAGCACGACCGGCCTTTACGGCTTTATTATGAATTTTGTATCTTCGGCATCTTTTTCAATGATTGCAGCGCTCATCTATCGCGGTAGACGCACACAGTTTTCATCATATGTGAGTCTTGCTGTGGCATCACTTGCTTCAACGGCGATGATGGTGCTTGCCAACTTACTTGTGACACCGCTGTTTTTGGGCGGTACTGTTAGGGAAGTGGTGGTGTTGATTCCGAAGCTTATTTTCCCGTTTAATCTGATTAAATGCATTGCCAACTCAGCCTTGATTTTGCTTTTCTATAAGCCGATCACTTTGGTTTTACGCCGTGCTAAAATGATTCCCGGAGAGGTGAATAACGGCGATTATTTCAATTCCCGTACGGTGGTTTCGATTGTGGTTGCCGTGGTTTTGATTGTGGTAAGCCTTTTGGTTCTGTTTTTGGTCCTTGGAGGAAGTATTTCATTCGGTACATGAAAAATAGATAGAGGTTTTTATGACTTGGCTTAAAAATTTACTGATACAAACGATAGGGTTTCGCGGCGGTGTTTTCTTCTGCGCGATGATTCCGTTTATTGAACTTCGCGGTTCGATCATTCTCGGCGCATCACTCGGTATTCCGTGGTGGCAGAATTTTATCATCAGCGTGCTTGGCAATATGCTGCCTGTACCGTTTATTCTGCTTTTCTTGCGTTGGTTCCTTGAGGTGATGAAAAAAACTCGGCTGTTTGGCGGTATTGCCAGATGGCTTGAGAGAAAAGCCGAAAAAAATCAGGACAAGGTTGATAAATACGGTTTTTGGGGTCTTGTGCTTTTGGTGGCAATTCCTTTGCCCGGCACGGGTGCATGGACAGGCTCGCTTGTGGCTTCGCTCATGCGGATCAATTTTTGGAAAGCACTCCTCGCCAACTTCATAGGCGTTCTGATCGCGGGTGTTATTATCACACTTGCCGCCTACGGCGCTGTCGGTTTTCTTTCCTTTTTGGCATAAATGGCGGTAGGATTTCTTGTGTTTTTGGCATAAAATCGAAAAAATACCGAATCGCACGAAAACTGTTGACAGCAGGGAAGAATTGTGTATAATAGAAATAGAATCTTATCAAGAGTGACGGAGGGACAGGCCCTATGATGTCACGGCAACCTGCCGACAGGGTAAGGTGCCAAGTCCATGGAGATGAGAAAGCACCCATGGGAATTCCTGGGTGCTTTTGTTTTTTCTTATGAGAGATTTGTGATAGGAAAATAACAAAAAAGGAAGAATGAAAATGAAAAAACTCTTTACATCGGAATCGGTAACAGAAGGACATCCCGATAAAATTTGCGATATTATTTCTGACTCGGTGCTTGACGCGATTTTGGCGCAAGACCCCACCGCGCGTGTGGCGTGCGAAACCACAGCGACCACAGGCGTGATCTACGTAATGGGTGAGATCACCACCACTGCTACCATTTCGGTAGAAGAAATCGTTCGTGAAGCCGTGCGTGGCATTGGTTACGACAGAGCAAAATACGGCTTTGACTGCGATACCTGCGCGGTTGTGACTTCGATCCACAAGCAATCTCCCGACATTGCGATGGGTGTTGATAAGGCATGGGAAGCGAAGAACAGCGAAGGCTATGATGCTTATGATACCGGTGCGGGCGACCAGGGCATGATGTTTGGCTTTGCTTGTGATGAAACCGAAGAACTGATGCCTCTGCCGATTCAGCTTGCACATAACCTTGCCAAGAAGTTGACCGCAGTTCGCAAGGATAAAACGCTTACCTATCTGCGTCCCGACGGCAAAACACAGGTGACGGTGGAATACGACGGCTTGACTCCCGTGCGTGTGGATACCATTGTTATCTCAACTCAGCACGACCCCGAAGTGGATCGAGAGACGATTGAAAAAGATTTGATCGCGAACGTTATTAACCCCATTGTGCCTGCGAGTCTGATGGATGGTGAAACCAAGATCTACGTGAACCCCACCGGCCGCTTTGTTGTGGGCGGTCCGCAGGGCGACTCGGGTCTGACCGGCAGAAAGATCATTGTGGATACTTACGGCGGCTATGCCCGTCACGGCGGCGGTGCTTTCTCGGGCAAAGACCCGACAAAGGTTGACCGTTCGGCAGCTTACGCCGCAAGATACGTGGCCAAAAACATCGTTGCCGCAGGTCTTGCCAAGAAGTGCGAGGTGCAGGTGGCATACGCCATCGGTGTGGCCCGTCCTGTTTCGCTGATGGTGGATACCTTTGGTACATCCGCGCTTTCGAGCGAAGTGATAGCGGAAGCGGTAAACAAGCTTGTCGATCTGCGTCCTGCCGCAATCATTGAAAAGTTCGGTCTGCGCCGTCCGATCTATGCCGCACACGCCGCATACGGTCACGTGGGCAGAGTGGATCTTGACAGCCCGTGGGAAAAGACAGACCTTGTTGACGCTTTGAAAAAAGAATTGCAGTTGTAAAAGAAAAAAGGGGTTTTGCCGATTTGGCAGAACTCCTTTTTTGTATATAAAAAATGGTAGTACCTTGTTTCAACTAAAACTTTACATACACTTCACTCCGCGTGTCATCTTGAGCGAAGTCCCGCCTGAGATCCCAAGCCCTCCGCTTACGCTTCGGGTTCGACTCCGCTTCGCTCCGCTCAGGATGACAGCGGGCGGGACGCAGTCGAAACCCGTAGGGTAGCGAAGCGGCGTGAGCGCAATGAATGACATCACAGTGTGATGTCAGAACGCGAACGTGACCGAGACGCAGCGAGACGCGGCTTGCCGTTTGGATCTCGCGGAAATTATTTATATAAAGTTCTAGTTGTTACATAGTACTACAAGATAATTTTTGTCATAGCTATTGTGCCTTTGCCGATTTTTTGGTATAATGAGATTGATAGTAAAGATAAAAATGTTTTTAACGGAGGTGTGTGATGCGAACGGCAAAAGTAATTGTTGTGCCTTATGATGCCACATGGAAATCTGCTTTTGAAGACATAAAGACTGAACTTGAAAGCGCAATGGGAGATCTGTCTGTGGGCATTGAGCACGTGGGAAGTACCTCTGTTGAAGGAATGTCAGCCAAACCCTGCATTGACATTGACGTGATCATTCGGGATTATTCGGTTTTCGATGTCGTTGTGAAACGCTTGGAAACGATCGGCTATATTCACGAGGGGAATCTTGGGATCAAAGATAGGGAAGCATTCCAGTATTCCGATAAAGCTCATTTGCAAAAGCACCATCTCTACGTTTGTCCGCAGTACTCGGAAGAGCTATATCGTCATATTACGTTCAGAGATTTTCTCAGAAACCATCCCGAGGCAGTGAAACGATACAGTTTGGTGAAAGAAAAAGCGGCAAGGTTGTTTCCCGATGATATTGATCGGTACATGGCGTATAAGTCGCCTTGTATTGAAGAATTATACGAGGTATGCGGACTGAAGTGAGCAAGTTAACCTATCAGAGAATGTTTGATGAAAATGATTCGGATATTCATAGAATGTATGATAAAATTGAAATATCGATTGATGAGAGAAATACGGCGTCGCTGAAGCTCTTTGAAAATGTGGGATTTATTCGCCTGTCACAAGAAGAGGAACTGATAAGCATGGTGTATCGAAAAAAAGAGGATTTTTTTTGATAAATTTTGATTTTCTTGTAACATTTCGGGGTGAAAATCTGTCTTTAAAAGTGAAGAGCAGGTTAAAATGCAACTGTTAATTTGAAAAGGAGCGTGAATAAATGAAAAAAATTGGCTTACTGCTTATTGCTATTTGTCTTTTGATCAGTTTGTGCGGCTGTTCCGGAGAAGCGCCGGAAACAACCAATCCTTCTGCGGCAAATAAGAACGCTTCCGAACAATGGGAAACTCTGCTTTCCCAGATTCCGTCTGATCGCTATGAAGACTACGAGGTGAATCTTAGACCTCTTTCGGCAACGCTATATAAAAACGGCGCGGTCATATCTTTGGATACCGAGGATGCAAGACTTGTTCGCTTGGTGAATTACTTTAATAATGCGCTATCTTCCAATCAGTGCATTTATGTTCAGTCGTATTTGTCTGCCGAGAAGTGCGGTATCGGGGAGGATTTTCGATTGGAGTTGACCTACGAGCCGCAGGGCAACGTCAAACCCGGTCCGTATGAAGATGCACCGACGAAGTTTGACATGATCGTTGTGACGAATGCTTCGTTTATGTTTACGCTGATCGACCACACCACGCCGATTTCGTACGGTGATACGAGCTATCCTTTTTTGGCGGCAGGATACATACCGTATGAAATGGAAGGCAAATGCCTTGAAATATTCGGATTTTGATTTCTGACAGAAGACTGAATCACGATTTCTCCCCGACAGAAAAGTTCTGTCGGGGGATTTTTGTGTTAGAGCAGAGGATGATTTCCTCATCCGTCGGCAAAGACGGATGAGGAGAGAAGATTTTTGCTTACTTTGTTTCAAAATCGACAGGGAAGTCGCCAAATCCCATACAGCAGGCGATGCCGTTCACAAGGGTTTCGCGTTGCAGTTCTGCGGTGGAAATGATGATGCAAAGGCAAGTGTGGTAAAATTCATTGAGTTCATAGGTGTTGCCGAGCAATTTATGCTTGACTTTCTTTTCGACAACGATCTCTTTTTGAATCAAAAAGTCAAGGGTGGTGCGCAACTCGTTTTCCGGAATTTTTGTTTTTTCCTGCATTTCAAAAAAGCCGATATCGCTCATGGAAATGATGGCTAAAAGAACGAGAAGGCAGTTTTTTTCAGCCAGAAGTGAGAAGAAGTTTTCTGCAAAAGACACGGTATTCCGATTGATCTTTTTGAAAAACTCCCGCGTGATGACAGCGCCGTAGCCGCTACCGTAGGAGAGTGCCACGCCGTTTTCGTTGGAAATATGGGTCACGCAGTCGCCGGGGACATGGCGTAGATTGCCGTGGCTGATGCCGTGAAAGGCATTGGTAAACAGGCGAAGTGCTTCTTCGTAAGATTCTTTGCTCATTTGCGAATGCTCATGGGATGCCTGATAGCAGGCTTCGTACAAGTCATTGGCAGACAAATATCTTCCGTAAAAGAGAGAATCAATGCCCACGCCAAAATAGTCTGCAATCAGAGGGAGTGTCATCGTGTCGGGAACAGAGGCGCCTGTTTCCCATTTGGAGACGGCTTGCGGAGAGATATTCAAGGCAGTTGCCATTTGTTCCTGTGTGATGCCTTTTTGTTTTCGAAATTCGGATATATTCTTGGCAAGATTTGCTTCATTCATAGATCATACCTCACATATTTTTCTGTTCCGGAACTGCTTACAGTATAGCATATCGTCTTTGTATTTGTAAACAATCTATTACGAGAGAAAAACAACCGAGAGTTGATTTTGGAAAAAGCATAAGAAGCTATCGGCTTTTTCTTGACAGTGAATTGCAGGAATGGTATAATATAAGATAATAGCAAAGAGAGGAGGGAAGCTATGAGTCTTTGGGAAGAAGCGGAAAAGGCGGCGCATGCCGATGAAGAACTTGAAGGCGTGATTGAAAACGTGATCTTTTCCAACGAGCAAAACGGCTATTCGGTCTGTGAGCTTGACACAGGAGAAGAGCTTGTGACCGTTGTGGGCATTATGCCTTACATCAACGCAGGCGAGAGCATCAAAGCGCGCGGAAAATGGGAAACACACAATGCCTACGGCAAGCAGTTCAAGATCGAATACTACGAAAAACAGCTGCCTGCGACCAAAGAATCGATCGTGAAATATCTTTCCTCCGGTATGATCAAAGGGGTGGGCGCCGTAACTGCCAAGCGCATTGTGGAGCAGTTTGGGGATGATACCTTTGACGTGATCGAATCACACCCCGAGTGGCTGACCGACATCAAAGGCATCAATTTGAAAAAAGCGCAGGAGATTTCGGACAGCTTCAAGAGCCAATTCGGTGTTCGCTCGATTATGATGTTTTGCCGTGATTTTTTCGGTCCTGCCACGATCATGAAGATCTACAAAAAGTGGGGCTCGGCATCGGTCGATACGATCAATCAGAACCCTTACTGCTTGTGTGATGAGATTTACGGCATTGGTTTTGACAAGGCAGACCGCCTTGCCGAATCGATCGGATTTGCCAAGGATTCGGCTTTTCGCATTGCGGCAGGCATCAAATACGCGCTCTCTTACAATGCGATGAATAACGGACATACCTACATTCCGAGAGAGAAGCTGATCACACTTGTTGCCGAGCTTCTTTCGGTGGATGCCGAACTTGTGGAAGCGCCACTCGCATCTCTTGAAATAGCGCGTGAGGTTGTGACGGCAGAGGTGAAAGGACGCTCGTGCACTTTCCTTACCGATTATTACGATGCCGAAAAATATACGGTGAACAAGATGGCACTGCTGGATGCGGCGTGTGAGAAGACCTCGATTGACGATATTGAATATATGATCAATCAGATTGAAATCGAAGAAGACGTTTCCTATGCGCGTCTTCAGCGCAAGGCAATCATTGCCGCGATCAACAACGGTGTGATGATCTTGACCGGCGGACCCGGTACAGGTAAGACCACCATTATTCGCGCGGTGATCCGCATTTATGAGCGCATGGGATTTTCGATTGCACTTGCCGCCCCCACGGGGCGTGCCGCGAAAAGAATGTCCGAGGCGACCCAATGTGAAGCCAAAACCATCCACCGCCTGCTTGACATGGAGTATCTTGCGGGGGAGAAGACCAAATTTCGCCGCAACGAATACGACCTTCTTGACGAAAGTGTGATTATCATTGACGAAGCCTCGATGGTGGATTCGCTTTTGATGGCAGCCCTCTTAAAGGCAATCAAGCCGGGGGCGAGGCTGATGATCATTGGAGACGCCGACCAGCTCCCCTCGGTGGGTGCGGGTCACGTGCTGTGTGACTTGATCGATTCCGACCGTTTTGCCACGGTCAGACTGACCGAGATTTTCCGTCAGGCGCAGGAGAGCCGTATCATCACCAACGCTCACGCCATTAACAACGGTGAGCTTCCCGTGTTGACCGACAAGAAGGGTGACTTTTTCTATCTCTCGCGCGAGAATGAGGCAGATATTATCCCTACCATTGTGGATCTTTGCCGCAATCGACCACCCAAAACCTACGGCGCGGATTTTCGCGATTCGATTCAGGTGATCACGCCCTCGCACAAAGGAACGGCAGGCACCGAAACGCTGAATGCTTCCTTGCAGGCAGTGCTTAACTATCGCGATGGCAGAAAGCGCGAAAAGAAATTCCGCAATCTGATCTTCCGCGAGGGAGACAAGGTGATGCAGATCAAGAACAACTACGAGATCGAATGGGAGCGTTACGACGAAAAGGGAAGCGGTATCTTCAACGGCGATATCGGCATCATTGAGGCGATTGATTTTGCAACCGAGTCAATGCGGATCAATTTTGACGAGCGTGTTTGTCAGTACGAGTTTGGAAAACTTGAGGAGCTTGAACACGCTTATGCGATTACGATTCACAAAAGTCAGGGTAGCGAATATCCTATCGTGATCATGCCGCTTTACCGCTGCTCACCCCGTCTTTTGACGCGCAATTTGCTTTACACCGCTGTGACGCGCGCTCAGAGAATCGTGATTCTGGTGGGAACGGCATCGGTGGTGCAGACGATGGTGGAAAACAACCGCCTTGCCAAGCGATATACCGCACTTCGCGAGTTTCTTGAAAAAGAATGAATATGAATAAATATTGTGACATTGCCTTAAACCTTTTGTTTCCGCCGATCTGCGCTTCTTGCAGGGAAACCTTGCCGTTTGATTCACGCGAGGCGCTTTGTCCTGTTTGCCGCAGCCACTATGAAAGCGAAAAGAAGTTTCTTTGCCCTGAGTGTTCTTTTTCTCACAAGGATTGCACCTGTATGCCGCCAAATGTGAGTCGCTACGCGAGTGAGGCGATTCACCTTGCCGAGTATTTGAAAGAGGACAGCGTGGTACGCAATATGGTGCTGTCTGCCAAGAATGAAAGGAACGCATATCTCTACCGCTTTATGGCAAAAGAGCTTGCCACCCTTTTGTCTTCAAGAATGGATCTTGATGAGGTTTTGGTGACATTTGTGCCGAGAAGTGCCAAAAAAGAAGCGGAGTTTGGTGTGGATCAGGCAAAAGAAGCATCTCGCCGTATGGCGAAGATTCTGGGGTGCGAGTTTTACTCGCTGCTGTATCACAAAAAGAGCAAGGAACAAAAGCATCTTTCGGTGTTTGAACGGGCCGCCAATGCCAGGAATACATACGGTGTTTTGAAAAAGAACAGCCATTTGATACGCGGGCGTCGCGTGGTTTTATACGACGACGTGATGACGTCGGGTGCTACCGCTTCGGTGTGCGCATCACTTTTGAAGCGCGCCGGGGCAGTGGAGGTCATTGTTTTGACCTTTGCCAAAACATATCCCAAGCAAAAGCCAAAAGGGGCTTCTTTGCCACGGAAAAAACAAATATACAAAGTAAAAAAATCATGGTTTTGGTAAAAACTGTGATGATGGAGGATAGAATGACTGATTTTGAAAAAGAAAAAATCTATCGGGAATCGGTGGAGCTTCTTTCGTCCTCGCTGACAAACAGCGAAAACATGGAGGCGAGCCTCAAGGCGCTTGCATCCTTGGGCGACTACAAGGATGCGCCCGAGCTTCTTGTGAAATTTACGAAGATTTATGAAAAACAGACCGAGGATAACGCACGCCTTGACAAGCGCCGTAAGTTTTCGCGCGGCTTGCAGACACTTCTTTTGGGCGTTGGCTTTTTGGTGGTGCTTGGCTTGATTCTGCTCTTGGTGTATGGTCTTCGCAATCCCCCTTGGAGATAATGAATGTTTGTGATCGATTCAACAGAAAATCAAACTCTGTTACGTGATGCCATACCGCATCTTATTTCGTGGTACAAAGAGAACAAAAAAGAATATCCGTGGCGGGTGGATGCCACACCGTATCACGTGTGGGTTTCGGAGATTATGCTGCAGCAGACGAGAATTGAGGCAGCCCTTGATTATTACAAGCGGTTTACCGCTGAACTTCCGACGGTAAAGGCACTTGCTGAGGTGGACGATGAGCGTTTGATGAAGCTTTGGCAGGGGCTTGGGTATTATTCCCGTGCGCGAAACTTAAAGAAAGCCGCCGTTAGAATCATGGAAGAGCATGGAGGCGAGCTTCCATGTTCTGCCGAAGCACTGAGGAAGCTTCCCGGCATTGGCGATTATACGGCAGGGGCAATTGCCTCGATTGCCTATCATAAGTCTGAGCCTGCTGTGGACGGCAATGTGCTTCGCGTGATCTCACGCATCATTGCATCTTATGAGGATATTATGCTGCCTGCAACCAAAAAAAGCGTGACGGCGCTTCTTCGCAAGGTGTATCCGTCTGGAACAGATGCGGCACTTTTGACAGAGGGTCTTATGGAGCTTGGCGAGCAGGTTTGCATTCCGAACGGCGAGCCGCGCTGTGAATCCTGCCCGATTGCTTCCTTATGCCGTGCGTTTGCCGAGAACAAAACAAGCGACATTCCCGTGCGCGAGGTGAAAAAAGAAAAGCGCAGGGAAGAGAAAACCGTTCTGCTTCTTCGCTCTCGTGAGGGGCGTTATGCCATACAGAAGCGATCGGAAAAAGGGCTTCTTGCCAATATGTGGGAGTTTCCCACTCTTGACGGAAAATGCGCCGAGGGCGATGTGGAAAGCTATTTGGCAGAGCAAGGCTTTTCGGTAGAGGCAGTCCTTTCTTGCGGAGAAGCCGAGCATATCTTTACGCACATTGTGTGGCAGATGATTGGGTTTTCTGCCACGGTTTTCAAAGAAACAGGTGACTATATTTGGAAAAGCCGCGAGGAGATCATGGCAGACTATGCCATTCCCTCGGCATACCGTTATTATGTAAAACAGTTAAAGTGAGTGTGGATTTTTATGAACAAATCTTTTTATAAAAAGAACCGAAAGAAGCTTTTTGCCCGTCTTGAAGACGAAGCTTGCATGGTGATTCTTTCGAGTGGGTATTCAGTCACGCGAAGTGCCGATGAAAACTATCCCTTTCAGGTGAATTCCAACTTCTTTTACCTGACAGGTGTGACACAGGAAAAGGTACATCTTGTACTTCTGAAAAAGGGTGAAGAGGTAAAAGAACTTCTTTATATTGATGAATTTGATGAACAGCACGCCAAGTGGATCGGTCACCGCCTGACCAAGAAAGAAGCGGCTGCACTTTCGGGTGTTGCCGTGAGCGGCATTCGCTATATTACCGCGTTTGAAAAGGATATTGCAGATTTTGCCAAGGAATATCCTGTGGTTTATCTTGACCTCGAAACCAACCGCAACTTCAATTTCAACTCGTTTGGCCTTAGCATGGCAAAGAAATTCGAGAATGATTCTGCTGTTGAAGTCAAGAATATTTATGAAGCCATCATCACTCTGCGTTCTGCCAAAGACAAATATGAGGTGGAAGAGATCAAAAAGGCAATTGCCGTGACCGCGAAGGGCATTGACGCTTTGATGAAGAACGCGCGCCCCGGTATGAAGGAATATCAGCTTGAAGCGTATTTCGACTTTGTGCTGAAGAGCGAGGGTCAGCACGATTTTGCGTTTACCACGATTGCGGCTTCGGGCGGGAACGCCACAACGCTTCACTACTCTTCGAACGACTCTGTGATGCAGGATGGCGATTTGATCTTGTTTGACCTTGGTGCTAAGTCGGGTGGGTATTCTGCTGACATCAGCCGTACCTTCCCCGTAAACGGCAAATTTAGCCCCTTACAGCGCACGATCTATGAGATTGTACTTGCCGCCAACAAAAAGATCTGCAAGGTGGCAAAAGCAGGCATGACGATGGGTGAGCTTCAGGCAATTACGGTAGATGTTCTTGCCGACGGATGCTTGAAGGCAGGTCTTATCAAAACGCGCGAGGAGATCAAGCGCGTGTACTTTCACGGCGTTTCGCACTCGCTCGGACTTGACACGCACGACCCCATGCCGCGCGGCATTCCGCTTCCCGTTGGCGCTGTGATCACCAACGAGCCGGGTCTTTATTTCCCCGAGCACAACATTGGCATTCGCATTGAAGACGATCTTTATCTTCTGAAAAACAAGGCAATCAATCTTTCCGCCGATATCATCAAGGAAGTGGACGAGATCGAAGCCTTTATGGCAGAAAACAAATAAGCAGAGAGAGAGAGCAGGTGGTTTTTATGGCAAAAGAAAGACATGAGGTTCCAGAGCACCTGAAATGGCGCGTAGAGGACATTTTCGAAACGATTGAAGACTGGGAAAAGGCATACGAAGAAGTGTCCGGTAAGCTTGATTTTTCGGCTTACGAGGGCAAGCTTTCGGATGCCGCCACGCTACTTGAATGCTTTGAAAAACTAAATGAGGTTTCTTTGACACTCAGCCATCTGAGCGTCTATGCTTTTATGCGTCACGACGAGGACACGCGCGATGATGCGCCTGCCCGCCTGCAGGCAAGAGTAGACAGGCTTGGTATGCAGCTTTCGGGCAACACCTCCTTTATTACGCCGGAGCTGACGGCGCTTCCCGTGGAAACGCTGGAGGCGTTTGCAAAAGACGAAAGATTTGCCGACTATGATTATTCGATCCGCGGCATTATTAAGAATAAGCCTCACGTGCTTTCCAAGGAGACTGAGGCTGTGCTTTCGCAGGGTAGCAGAATGTTCCGCGGTTGCAGTCACGTCTTTTCGATGCTTGACAATGCCGATTTTCCCACGCCGACGATTACGGTCAAAGGGGAAAAGATTGAGGTGACGCACGGCAAATACGGCGTTTTGTTGCAATCCCCTGACCGCCGCGTGAGAAAAGCGGTGTTCAAGGCGTACTACAAGGCGTATATCGGGCTGATCAACACCATCACCGCAGCTTTTGTGGGCAACATTGAAAAAGACCTTTTCTTCACCAAGGCGAGAAACTATCCCTCCTGTCTTGCCAGAGCGCTTTCCGGCGAGGACGTGGATGTGAGGGTATATGAGAATCTGCTTGCCAGCGTGGAAAAGGGATTGCCGCTTCTTCATCGCTATTTTGCCGACAAGAAAAAGATTCTCGGCTACCGCGAGATGCATATGTATGACGTGTATGTTTCCACCGTGGAAAACGCCGACATCAAGGTGGATTACGAGGAAGCCTACCGCATTGTGACTGAGGGTCTTGCGCCTCTCGGTGAAGAGTACGCAGAGCTTTTACAGCGCGCGTATGATGAGCGCTGGATCGACGTGGAAGAAACTCAGGGCAAGCGTAACGGTGCTTACAGCATCAGCGTACACGGTTTGAAGCATCCTTACGTGCTTCTCAACTACCAGAAAACCACGAACAACGTGTTTACCATCGCGCATGAGCTTGGTCACGCGATGCATTCCTACTATTCCGAAAAGAATCAGCCGCAGGAAAAGTCGGGCTACACGCTGTTTGTTGCCGAGGTGGCATCGACCGTGAACGAAATTCTTCTCATCAAGCATCTGCTCAAGAAAACTGAGGATAAAAAGTTAAGAAAGTATCTGCTTTCTTACTATATCGATACCTTGAAGGGTACGCTCTTCCGCCAGACGCAGTTTGCCGAATTTGAGTTCGCGGTACACGATATGGCAGAGAAGGGCATTCCCCTGACGCGCGATTCGCTTTGCGCTAAGTACCTTGAACTCAACAAGAAATACTATGGCGAAGCGGTGGTATCCGATGACGAGATTGCTTACGAATGGGCGCGCATTCCGCATCTTTACCGCAATTTCTACGTGTACAAATACGCAACCGGCATCATCACGGCGGTTTCGATTGCCGAGCGCATTGAAAAAGAAGGCAAGGTTGCGGTTGACGATTACTTCAAGTTCCTCTCGTCGGGCGGCTCGGACAGCCCTGTGGAGCTTTTGAAGCTGGCAGGGGTTGATCTTACGAAGATGGATGCCTTTGATTCCTGCATGGAATCTTTTGATAAGGCGCTGACTGAATTTGAATCCATTGAGGATGCTTGAAACTATGAAAACTGAATCGAATGACATCATTTGTATCAAGAATTTATCCAAAAGCTTTCGAGAGGTCAAGGCAGTTCAGGATATTTCCTTTCGGGTGAAGCGTGGGGAGCTGTTTGCCTTTCTCGGTGTGAACGGTGCAGGGAAAAGCACAACGATTTCGATTTTGTGCGGTCAGTTGAAGAAAGATGCAGGCTCTGTGTCCATCGACGGGGTGGATGTGGACCAAAATGCCGACGAGACAAAACGCATGATTGGCGTTGTGTTTCAGAACTCGGTGCTGGATAAAGCGCTCTCTGTTAAGGATAACTTAAAGAGCCGCGCTGCTCTCTACGGCATTGTGGGAAAGGCATTTGATGAGAGGCTTTCTGAGCTTTCTGCCATGCTTTTGCTCGATGAGATTTTGAACCGCCCTGTTGGTAAGCTTTCGGGAGGGCAAAGACGCCGTGCGGACATTGCGCGCGCTCTCTTTCACACACCCAAGCTTTTGATTCTTGACGAGCCCACCACGGGTCTTGACCCGCAGACAAGAAAGCTTCTTTGGGATGTGATCGAAAGACTCCGCAAAGAAGAGGATATGACGGTTTTCCTGACCACGCATTACATGGAAGAAGCCGCCGATGCCGACTATGTGGTAATCCTTGATAGCGGCAAAATTGTGGCAGAGGGAACGCCGCTTGCGCTGAAAAACAGCTATACAAGCGATTATATCACGCTATATGGTGTAACAAGAGAGCTTGTGGAAGCGCTTGGATGCCCCTGTGAGCCGATTCGCGACGGCTTTCGCATTTCGGTGGCAAGCACCGAAGCGGCGACTGATTTGATCATCAAGTATCCTCAGCTTTTCAAGGATTATGAGATCACCAAAGGCAAGATGGACGACGTGTTCCTTGCCGTGACCGGCAAATCGCTTGACGAGAAAGGGGGCAAAGCATGATGACCTTTTGGATTCTGACGCGGCGTAATGTCAAGCTGTTTTTCAAGGACAAGGGCTTGTTTTTCACCTCTCTGATCACGCCGTTGATTCTGCTCGTTTTGTACGCTACGTTTCTTTCAAACGTCTATCGAGACAGCTTTGCTTCAGGAATGCCTGAAGGCGTTATTGTGCCCGAATCGATTCTTGATGGCTGTGTGGGCGGGATGCTGATCTCCTCGCTTCTTTCGGTTTCCTGTGTAACGGTGGCGTTTTGCTCCAATATGCTGATGGTGCAGGACAAGGTAAACGGTAGTCGCGGTGACTTGACGGTAGCCCCTGTGAAAAGCTCGACTTTGTCACTTGCGTATTATGCGGCAAGCTTGTTTTCCACGCTTTTGATCTGTTTTGTGGCGCTTGCGGCGGGGCTTTGCTATATTGCCTCGCTGGGATGGTATCTTTCGCTTGCCGACGTATTTTTGTTGGTGGCGGACGTTCTTTTGCTTGTACTGTTCGGAACGGCGCTTTCGAGCGTTGTGAATTTCTTTCTCTCCTCGCAAGGGCAGATCTCGGCGGTGGGATCGATCGTTTCTTCCTGCTACGGCTTTATTTGCGGTGCGTATATGCCGATCTCGTCCTTTCCCGTGGGGCTTCAGAAGGTGGTTTCGTTTTTGCCCGGCACGTACGGAACTTCACTCTTTCGCAATCATGCGCTTCGCGGAGTGTTTGCCGAAATGGAGTCGGTCGGTGTGCCGAAAGAGGCTGTCAATGAGCTTCGCGGTGTGCTTGACTGTGACCTCACACTGCTTGGCAGGGACGTGACCTTGCCTGCGATGTTTTTGATTCTCGGTGTGACGGTGGCACTTCTTCTCGGTGTATATATTCTTTTGAACACATGGAAAAACAAAGAAAAAGCCGTTTGACTTTCGTCAAACGGCTTTTTGATTGAATGGGGAATTATTCTTCGGTGGGTGTTGCGGGAGCTTCTTCGGTTGTTTCGTCAGCTGCAGGGGTTGCAGGAAGATACTTGGGCAGAATCTTTTTGGCAACGATGCAGAGAACCGAGAGAACGAGATTGAGGTAAACACCAACAGCAACATAAAGACCTGCGGAAGCGCCACCTTCGCTTTCCTGATTGTCGAGACAGAAGATCAGAAGGAAAACGAATGCCAGAACGTTGGCTGCAAGGTTGAAGAGGATGAGCTTATCGGTGAGCTTTTCGATGGGGAGTGTTTCGGGAAGGATCGAAGCAACATTAAATGCCTTGAGAAGATTCAAAACGCCCCATACGAGAAGAGCAAGTGCCATGAGGAAGGCAAGAATCGAGAAAAGACCGCCGAGAATACCGAGGAAACCGGCTTCCATATCTGCTTCCACGCCACGGACTTCGAGGGTCAGATCGCCCGAAATCATACCCATGGCACCGAATTGATTTACAGATGTGCTAAATTCCATGCCGAATACATCCATTGCGTATGTAATAGCGGGGATAAACGAAAAGATGATGCCCAAAAGACCGACAATTGCGCAGAGAAAAGCTGAAAAATTGTTTTTGATTTTTTCCATGATAAAATTCCTTTCAAAAAAATAATAATGGGTACAACATTATTATAGTACACAATCTTGAAAGTGTCAAGTTTTTTTAGATGAAAAGTGAAAAAATGTTCAAAAAATTGTCACAAAAAATACACTTGATTTATGTTTTTCGGATTGATGGCGTTTTGGGTTCGTGTTACAATGAAAACAAAGAAAGCCAAAGTGGCTTTTTATAAGGAATTGAATTTCATTTTTGGAGGTATAGACCCATGGCAAGATTTGTTCTTAACGAAACCAGTTACCACGGCAAAGGTGCGATTGCCGAAATTGCAACCGAGATCAAGGCGCGCGCTTTCAAGAAGGCTTTTGTTTGCTCCGACCCCGATCTGATCAAATTCGGTGTAACCGCAAAAGTGACCGCAGTGCTTGACGCCGCTGAAATCGATTATACCGTGTTCAGCGAGATCAAGCCCAATCCCACCATTGAAAACGTACAGAGCGGCGTTGCTGCATTCAAGGCTTCGGGCGCTGATTGCATCGTTGCCATTGGCGGCGGCTCTTCGATCGATACCGCAAAGGCAATTGGTATTATCATCACCAATCCCGAATTTGCCGATGTTCGCTCGCTTGAAGGCGTGGCACCCACCAAGAACAAATGCGTGCCGATCATTGCTGTTCCCACCACGGCAGGCACTGCGGCTGAGGTTACCATCAACTATGTAATTACCGATGCCGAAAAGAACCGCAAGATGGTTTGTGTTGACGTTCACGACATTCCCGTTGTGGCTGTTGTTGACCCTGATATGATGGCAACCATGCCCAAGGGTCTGACTGCTGCTACCGGTATGGATGCTTTGACTCATGCCATTGAAGGCTACATCACCAAGGGCGCTTGGGCAATGAGCGATATGTTCCATCTGAAGGCAATTGAAATGATTGCCGCATCGCTTCGCGGTGCTGTGAACGGCTGTCCCGAGGGCAGAGAAGGCATGGCACTTGGTCAGTACATTGCCGGCATGGGATTCTCGAACGTCGGTCTTGGTATTGTGCATTCG
This sequence comes from Clostridia bacterium, assembly GCA_017532025.1. GTDB lineage: Bacteria > Bacillota > Clostridia > Oscillospirales > CAG-272 > RGIG1993. The sequence continues at coordinate 16,996 of JAFXJX010000007.1, forward strand.
ATGGCACATCCTCTGGGCGCTGTGTATGACACTCCTCACGGCGTGGCAAATGCCATCATTCTTCCCACGGTTATGGAATACAACGCACCTGCAACCGGCGAAAAATACCGCGACATTGCCAAGGCAATGGGCGTTGAGGGTGTGGATGCCATGACGATTGACGAGGCAAGAAAAGCCGCCATCGACGCTGTGAAACAGCTCTCACTTGATGTGGGCATTCCCGCAGACCTCAAGGATATTGTAAAGCCCGAGGACGTTGACTTCCTTTCACAGTCGGCTTACGACGATGCTTGCCGTCCCGGTAACCCGAGAGACACATCCTTTGAGGAGATCAAAGCGCTTTACCTTTCGCTGATGTAATTCTTATCAAAAAAGCTGTTCGAAAGAACAGCTTTTTTTGAATTTATGGAATTCTTTCGATGATTCTTGCAATTGATCGAAATATATGCTATAATAACGATATCATTATACAGATGAAAGGATGTTGTATTATGGGTCTTATCAAAGCATTTAACGGATCAGCAGGCGGTGTGCTTGCTGATCAGTGGAAAGAATATATTTATTGCGATGCGATGGCAGAGGATATGCTGGTTTGCAAAGGCAAAAAGCGCACATCGCGCCGTTCATCCAACAAAAAGGGCGAGGAAAATATCATTTCCAACGGCTCGGTTGTGGCGGTGAACGAAGGTCAGTGCATGATCATTGTGGATCAGGGCAAGGTAACCGAGCTTTGCGCTGAGCCGGGTGAGTTTCTTTATGACGCCTCCACAGAGCCGAGCATCTTTTACGGCGGTCTTGGAAAGGGCATTATGGATTCCTTCCGCACCTTTGGCAAGCGTTTTGGTTTCGGCGGAGATACTGCTAAGGATCAACGTGTGTATTTCTTCAACACCAAGGAGATTGTGGGAAACAAATACGGCACGGCAAGTCCTGTTCCGTTTCGCGTGGTGGACAGAAACATTGGTCTTGATATTGATATTGAGATTCGCTGCCACGGTGAATATTCTTACAGAATCACCGACCCGATTCGTTTTTACACCAACGTTTGCGGCAATGTTGCAGAAAGCTATTACCGTCAGAGCATTGACAGTCAGTTGAAGAGTGAACTCATGACGGCGCTTCAGCCTGCGTTTGCCAAGATTTCGTCGATGGGCATTCGTTACAGCGCCTTGCCCGGTCACACGATGGAAATTGCCGATGCTTTGAACGAAGTGCTTTCGCAGAAATGGCAGGAGCTTCGCGGTATCAGGGTGTATTCCTTTGGCGTGAACTCGGTGACAGCGCCCGAAGAAGACGAGCGTATGATCAAAGAACTGCAGAGAAACGCCGTTTATCGCGATCCTTCGATGGCGGGCGCAACCCTTGTGGGCGCGCAGGCACAGGCAATGCAGGATGCTGCGAAAAACCAAAACGCCGGGGCGTTTATGGGCTTTGCCGGTGTTGGTATGACACAGGGTATGGGCGGTATGAATGCGCAGAACTTTTACACCATGGCGGCACAGCAGCCTGCGCAGAAAGCATCAGCCCCTGCTGATAGCTGGAAGTGCCGTTGCGGTGTGGAGAATACAGGAAAATTCTGCCGTGAATGCGGCTCACCCAAGCCCTCGGTAGCAGCTTCATGGAAGTGCTCCTGCGGTGCTGAAAACTTTGGTAAATTCTGTCTTGAGTGCGGAAAAGCCAAGCCGGCTGATGCGAAGATTGGTTGGACTTGCACTTGCGGTGCGGTGAATACCGGCAAATTCTGTGCAGAATGCGGCTCACCGAAGCCCAAGGATGCGTTGAATTACAAGTGCGACAAGTGCGGTTGGGAGCCTGCTGACCCCACCAAGCCGCCGAGATTCTGCCCCGAATGCGGTGACCCTTTTGATGAAAAGGATGCGATCTGATGATGGATTCGAAACAGAATCATCCAAGTGATGAAGGCTTTGAGGAAATCAATCAAGCCGATACTTTGGATGAAACCGATAAAAAATGTGATGCTTGCGGCGGCACGATGGATTTTGATCCCAAGTCAGGGATGCTTGTTTGCCCTTACTGCGGCAACAGTGTGGTGATTGAAGAGGATTGCTTTTCGCCCCAACGTGCTGAGGAGCTTTCTTTTGCCGAGGCCGAGGAGAGAGGAAACTGCGACTGGGGCAGTGAAAAAAAGACTGTGGTTTGCAAAAACTGCGGTGCAGAAACGCTGTACGATGCGCTCGACACGGCGGGTGTTTGTCCTTACTGCGGATCGAATCAGGTTATGGAAGCCGCCGATACCAACACGCTTGCGCCGGGAGGGGTATGTCCTTTCCGTTTTGATGCACAAGAGGCGGATAAAAAGTTTCGCAAATGGATCAAAAACCGTTGGTTTTGCCCCTTTGATCTTCGCAAAAATGCGGGTCGTGTGAGTTTTACGGGGATTTATCTTCCGTATTGGACCTTTGATTCGCAGACCACATCGCACTATACCGCGCGTTACGGCATTGTACGCACGGTTGTTGTGGGTCATGGTGAAAACCGCAGAACCAGAACCTACGTGGACTGGTACTACACCAGAGGTACATACGATAAGTTTTTCAACGACTGTCTTGTGCAGGGAACTCTGCGCCACGATATGACGCTGCTCAATCAGATTACGCCGTTTGATACAGAAAACAACCTTTCCTATAAACCTGAGTATCTTGCGGGATTCGTAGCGGAACGTTATTCTGTCGGTCTTGACGATGCTTGGGGAAAAGCCAAGGGGAAAATTGAAAGAGAACTGTACAACTGTGTTTCGCAGGAGATTCGATGGCGGCATCATGCCGACCGTGTGGAGAATCTTCGCATGAGCATTAACCACGATGACGTTACGTTTAAGTATTTAATGCTTCCCGTGTGGATGTCGCATTATGAATACAAGAATAAGACCTATCATTTTATGGTGAACGGTCAGACCGGCAAAGTGGGCGGAAAAGCGCCGCTTTCCTTCTGGCAGGTGCTCCTTGCTGTGGTTGGCGGGGTGGCACTTGTGGCGCTTTTGTATCTTCTTTTGTATTTCCTTGGCGGAATGTAACTAAAAACGCATCGGGTGTTTAAGACCCGATGCGTTTTTTTATTCAAGTTCAATTGCAAGGTCGCCCTCGTCCATTTGTTCGGGGCTGATTCCTTCTTCTTTGTGAATCTGTTTGAAGTGACTGCGGAGCTTTTTGTCAAAGCGTTCAGCACGATCGCTTTCTTCGTCTTCAGGCGACGGAGTAGAAAGGAGTTTTGTGTATTGAACGATGATAAAAATGATGCCTGCAATCGAAATCACAAGACCCATAACGATCAAAATATAATCTTTTAACTGAGAGGTGGTTTTTTTATTCATCATGAACAGTCCTTTCGTGTTATCGTCGTTTATTCTTCACGATAGTTTGTTTCAATTCGTTTGATCTTACGGGTGGATGTTTTTTCAAATTCGGTTTTCTTGATGACAATCTTGCGGATACACTTGTAGTGCGGAACTTGATGGTTGACCTCTTTTACCGCTTGCATGATATATTCGGAAACCTTTTCATTGTATTCCGCGCTTCCGCGCTTGGGCATGGCTTTGCCAAGGGCTTCGTGGATACTTTCGTAATCGGGATAAATCGAAGCGGATACCTGAACCGTTCCGTCTTCTGATTTGTTGCCAAACACCAAAGCTTCTCTGACAAAGGGTGATTGTTCAAGCAGGAATTCAAGTTCTTCCGGGAAGATTTTTTTGCCGCTTTGAATTACAATCATGGTTTTGATTCTGCCGGCAATGCTGTAGCTTCCGTTGGGATTCTTTTTGGCAAGGTCGCCGGTATGGAACCAACCGTTTTTGAGAACCCGTGCGGTTTCCTTGGGTTTGTTGTAATAGCCGAGCATGACATTCGGACCGTGGAGAAGAAGCTCGCCAACGCCTTCTTCATTGACGTTGATCAGCTTGGCATAAACCCCTTCAATCGGAAAACCAACATCGTAGGGTGATGTGTAAGAGTCGTTATGCATAATAGCAACCGGGGAGGTTTCGGTCAGCCCGTAGCCGACATATACCGTAAAGCCAAAAGATTCGTATTCGCGGTACACCTCAGGGGAGAGGGAAGCTGCACCGCAGAGAATGGCGCGCATTCTGCCGCCGAACGCTTTATTGACCGAAAAGAAGACCGATTTTGACAGCTTTGGTGATGCTTTGCCAAGAACACCTGCAAGCGTTTGCTGTGTGCGGAAGATTTTTTCGCCCGCGAAGACGCGCTCATATTTCTTATGGAGCACTTTTAAGAAGGATTCTAAAATCAATGGCACAGCAATGAACACCGTAGGCTTGAAGAGCGCCATGTCCTGCTGCAAATGACGGATATTGTCGCAAAACGCGATACAAGCACCGCGGTATAAAAACGCCAAAAAGCCTGCCATACTTTGATAGGTATGATGAAGCGGCAAGAGGGCAAGAGTGAGGTCGTTTTCTGTTAGCTTGATACGCTTTAAGGTGCTTAAAATATCAAAAACAATATTGACCTGACTCAGCATAACACCTTTGGCAAGGCCGGTAGTACCCGATGTATAGATCAAAATACTCATGGCATGCGGATTGATGGTATGTGCGCTGTAGCTGGTGTCGCCAAGGCGCATTTGCAGCTTGCCTTTTTCGATATACTGCGGAAAATGATCCATGGGAATGCGAATGACTTCGGGAGGAATATCGGTTAGCTTGTTTCGTGTTTCGCTTGAATAGATGATAGCGGAAATCCCCGAATCTTTGGCGAGGTAAACAAGTTCATCTTCCTTGAGTTCTTTATCCATGGGAACGACAACGCCAACGCCGCAAACAATGGCGAGGTAAGAGATGCACCACTCATAAGAGTTTTTGCCGATAACGGCTATTTTTTTATTCTCGAGTCCGATATTGTTCAAATAGGTGGCAAGCGCTTTGGTGTCTTCGTGAAGACTGTGGTAGGGGATTCTTTCAACCCTTTCATTCACCTTGCGCATGAATGCCGTGTTATAATAAAAAAGCGTAGCGGAAGAATCGAGAAGTTCACGAATGCTGTGAATTGATCGGATATCGTAAACTTTGTCAAAAATACTTTTCATACACGGTTGCCTTTCGTGTTGCAATTCTATCACATTCTGCGAATGCTAAAAAATGATTATCTAATATTATAACTTATTTTTTTAATTTCGTCAAGTATTCTTTTTGGGGAACGGTTACGGTCTTTTCGTTTTGGTGATATTGTATGAAACGGCGGATGTTTTTTCTACATTTGCGATATATATAAAGCTTTTTTTACACTTGCAATATTTTTAGTTGTGTGTTATATTATTCTTGGATTTGCTTTATATATTATGTATTATTTACGGATTTTATGTGATCGTCGTTTTGTTGTTAGTTGTAAAAGGAGATTGTACATGGATTCGATTGCTTTGATCAAGCTTCCCAAAGAGATCTATTTTGCCAAGGATATGTTGTACGAGGTGTCGCATTGCATCGTGGCAAGGGCGCCGCAGCTTCATTGGCATGAGTTTTACGAAATTGAATATGTCATAGACGGATATGCCAAAGAGATCATCAATGGCAAGGCGTATCCCATCGGTCCCGGTACGGTGACTTTGCTTTCTCCCGTTGATTTTCACAGTTACCGCGAGATCGATCCGTCACAGCCGCTCCGCGTGATCAATGTGAAGTTTCAAGATCTCTTCTTGCCTCAAAATGTCAGAAATGACATTTATATGCAAAAACGCCCCAAGATTGCACAATTGAACGATACCCAATTTCGTATGCTGATGGATAATCTTTATGAGGAATTTGTGCGTAACGATTACAGCCGGGATACGGCTATCATGCATCTGATTACTTATATCTGTATTCTGATTATGCGTCACGTGCTTTCGGCAGAAGATCTTGAAAAAAGCAACGAGATGGCGCATTCGCCGATTCAAGAGGCGGTTTTGTATGTCAGAACGCATTTTCGCGACAACATTTCGGCTGAGGCGGTTGCCAAGACGGTGCATCTTTCTCCTAACTATTTTTCGGAGTATTTCAAGAAGCAGACAGGGGAGAAATTTTCGCTCTTTGTGCTTCGGTTACGTGTGGATTTTGCCGCGAACCTTCTTAAAATTACCGACCTCAGCGTGAAAGAGATCGCGTTTGAATCGGGTTTTAATTCCGCAGCGTATTTTTCCAATACTTTTAAGGAGTTTTACGGAATGTCACCCGACAGATACCGCAAGCTCAATAAGATCGATACGTCCGAGTCGTGAAAGGGTAAGACACAGATGAATTCATTAAAAAGATTTCTTGCGGTTATTTTTCTTGTTCTCCTTGTTGTTTCCATGAACAGCTGTTATGTGGGCGACGTTTGGCAGGATACACCCGAAAAAGCACTGTCACACAGCGGAACAGAAGACCCCACTTACTCCATAAAAACAATGCTCAAAACCATAGAAATCGATGATATCGTAGATATGACATTTGTCAATGAAGCTGACACACTCACCTCTGTTTCTTTCGTTACCAACGATAAAGGACAGTATTGTGTATCCGGTTCAAGCGAAGAGGTAATATTATCCGACCCTGATATGTTTGTGGTAAATGGAGATCCCGAGCAGTTTATTTTATTTCCTTACAGTACATACCATAATACCGTTTACGGTTGGTGCTACGAAAATGTTTTTCCCGCGGTAAATGGTATCACGCCCACGATGGAAGCTTACACATTTGAATGTCAGGCAGAGATATGGACACTCAAATTTTGGTGGATCGACGGGATCGATAACGCAGATGATGCCGAAGTTTCTTTTGATTTGAAATGATCTTATTATAAAATGCCGCGCTTCAGACAAAGCGCGGCATTTTTATGCTATGACAGGATGATCATTTTGGCAAAGAAGAAATAGACGAGAAGCGAAAGCGCATCCACAATGGTGGTAATAAAGGGATTTGCCATAACAGCAGGGTCAAAGCCAAGCTTTTTGGCGAGAATCGGAAGAACAGCACCGATGATTTTGGCACAGATGACGGTGACGGCAAGCGCCAGGCAGACCACAAGTGCCACAAGAAGCCCTTCGCGATTAAAGGAAATGTTATTGCCCGTGATCAGGAGCATATCAATGAGAATCATCTTGACGAAGTTGGCAACGGCAAGCGCGATGGCGCAGAAGAAGGAAACGCGCACTTCCTTCCATACCACACGGAAAAGATCTTTGAATTCAAGCTCGTCAAGCGACAGACTGCGGATGACAGTGACCGATGACTGCGAGCCGGAGTTACCGCCTGTACCCATCAGCATGGGAATAAAGGCCGTCAGTGCAACCTCAGCCGCCAATGCTCCCTCAAAAGCAGTAATGATCATGCCGGTAAAGGTGGCCGTTACCATCAAAAGCATTAGCCAGGGAATACGGTTTTTAAACAACTCCCACACAGAAGAACGCAAATAGGTCTTCTCCGAGGGCAGCATGCCGCCCATGATCTCCATATCCTCGGTAGTTTCTTCTTCCAAAACATCAATTGCATCGTCAAAGGTAACGATACCAACCATTCTGTTTTCCTTGTCCATCACCGGCAGAGCCAAAAAGTCGTACTTGGCAAGCATCCTTGCCACTTCCTCCTGGTCGGTATGTGTTGTGACCGAGATGATGTTGGTTAACATAATATCCTGAACCAGGATGTCATCGCTTTCCGCCAGGAGCAATTCCTTAACCGTCACCAAGCCAATCAGCTTTCTGCCCTGGGTTACGTAGCAGGTATAGATGGTTTCCTTATCCACACCCTGCCTGCGAATCCGCAGGATGCTCTCCCCCACGGTCATATCCGGCCGCAAGGACACATACTCCGTAGTCATCAACGAGCCAGCGGAATTTTCCGGGTAACGCAGAATTTGGTTAATGGTTTTGCGCATTTCCGGATCTGCCTGCTTCAAAATTCTTTTTACCACATTGGCAGGCATTTCTTCTACCAGCGTTACCGCATCGTCCACGAACAACTCATCCAAAACTTCTTTCAGCTCATTGTCTGAAAAGCCACGGATCAGCAGTTCCTGGTCCTCATTTTCCATTTCAACAAAGGTCTCTGCCGCCAGCTCCTTGGGCAGCAGACGAAAAAGAAGCGGAATCTTCTTTTCTTCCAGCCGAACGATCAGTGCGCCGATATCCGCAGGATTCATGGTTTCCAGCAGATCACGAGCAGTTGAATACTTTTTATCGTCCAGCATCGTTTTGATCGCTTTTTCTACGATCTCAAACCGTTCAGTCATTGGTGTTTCCTCCTTTTAATCATTACACTCTCCAAAGAAGAATGTCATAAAAGGCAAACACCGGGCAAGTATTATTTTCGGGTCAGCCACGGACCCCAACTTCGGCCCGGTATATTGCCACTGCCAGCATCCATGGATTTCCCTCCTTTTAAAAATACTTTCTTGTTTATAGTATCTCCTGAAAAACAATTTGTCAAGCAAACAAAACGAAAACGGACTTGCCGTTGTGAATAGGGTATATACGGAGGTGAATTGCTTGATCGCCACCGTATGGCTCATACTAAGCGGTCTGATGTATCCTTTACAGCTGCAAACCGGAAGCTTTCCAAAGCCTCTGACCAAAGAGGAAGAGCAGCATTACCTACAGCTGGCAGCTCAAGGAGATCTGCATGCAAGAAATATTCTTATCGAACGAAATCTGCGTCTTGTATCTCACATTATGAAAAAATACTATGCCGCCGGTGCCGACCAGGAGGACCTGATCTCCATCGGCACTATTGGTCTGATAAAAGGCATCTCCACCTTTGATATGAGCAAAGGCGCAAGGCTGGCCACATACGCGGCACGGTGTGTGGAGAACGAGATTCTGATGTACTTTCGCAGTCAACGAAAAAGCAGCCAGGATGTATCCCTCTCTGATTACATAGAAACCGGGGCTGACGGGGCTGCGTTGGAACTGATGGATGTAATCAGTGATGATCGGGATTTGGTGGAGCATGTAAGCAACCGAGAGCTGCTGCGTAATCTATGCACGGCAGTAGATCATGTTTTGTCACCTCAGGAAAAGCAGGTAATCTGTCTGCGCTACGGGTTGGGCGGTGTGCCACCCCATCGGCAGCGGCAGGTTGCTTCCATTACCGGTATCAGCCGCAGCTATGTCAGCCGGATTGAAAAAAGGGCGTTGGAAAAGCTGCGCTCTGCCCTGGAATGACACGCGAAACTCTTTTCACCTTTACAAAAAAGGACCGATGGGAAACCCATCGGTCCTTTCAGTCTGTCAAAAAATATTTTTTGACAGACTGGCAGAGGTCAAAGGGGCCTCAAAGGCAAGCAAACCGGACTCGTCGGCGTACAGATGGTACGGTAGAGTCCGGTTTGCGCAGTAAGTCAAAATATCTTGCGCAGCAAGCTTTTTTTCTCATCCACCGCTAAAGCGGTCCTCCTTTCCTAAAAGGGAAGGTATTACGCAGATGCTTTTGTG
>JAFXJX010000050.1 GCA_017532025.1 Clostridia bacterium
CACCATTATTCTAACGCATTAGAGAAGATTTGTCAAGAGGTTTCAAAAAATGTTCACAAAAAAATTTGGGTGCCGCGTGATGCGACACCCTTGATATACTTTATTCGACTATTTCTTCTTCGTCCTCAGTAGGCTTCACATAGACCGCGCCATTTTTACCGCCATTAGAATATGCTTCTTCTGCAATTTTTTCGGCGTTATCGGTTAATCCGATAGGAGAATCAGAGTCAACTATAACATAGTCCATCTTTTCCTCGTCACAGTAGATTTCAAGCTCCAAATCAGCATCGTCACCGATACAAGTGATTAGTATCAACATTGGCTTACCATCGTACTTATCAAAGCTATACGTTCTGTAATCAACTCTCAATTTCGATTGGAAGAAGCCTGCGTTGTTATCAAACTGTATTGATACGGGATCTTCAAGTCCGGGCATATAAACAAGGTATCTGACCTTTCCTTCTTCGCCTGTCGCGGTAAGGCTTTCGTGTTTCAATACGTGTACTTTGTGGTCATCCTTGCAGTTCTCATACCACGCTGTGATCTCATCGGTATTAACGTCTTGTAGATACTGTTCTGCTTCTACGTAGGCAATGGATGTTCCGCCGCTTCCTACGTTGGTATACATATTCATACCAAATATCACAAACATCAATATAAGAAGAACGATGGGCACAAGAATAACAACAAGTAATATCTTGCTCAGCGACTTATCCTTCCGTTTCACGGGGATAACCACATCGGACGGAGTTTCGGGTAGCTCGTTTGCACATCTCGGACACACCTTCCAATCGGGTTCAATGGGTGCTGCACAGTTCGGGCAGGACGGGCGCAGTTTTGCTCCGCACTTCGGGCAACGCACGTATTCCTCTTTCACGGGTGGAATGGTATACTTTAAGTAGAGTCGACAAACACCCAAAAAACTGATATAATAAAAGAAATCAGAAAGAGGGAAAGAAAATGTCGAAGTACAGTAAGGAATTCAAAGAAGAAGCAATCCGCTTATCGGATGAAATCGGGAACAAAAAAGCTGCAGCCCAGCTGGGAATACCGTATTACACGCTTGCGGATTGGCGAAATAAAAGCAAGCATAAGCCAAAAGAACCCGAGTTAAGCAATACGGAGCTGAAAATCCGTAACCGAGAGCTTGAACGCGAAAACACAGAGCTTCGTCAAGCAAACGAAATATTGAAGGATGCGCTTGGTTTTTTCGCAAAAGACCGGAAGAAGTAAAAACAAGTGAAAGGCACTTGTTCATTGAAGCTTTCAAAGGCAAATATACCGTCAAGGGAATGTGTAAACGCTTGAAAATCAGCGAATCGGGATACTACCGTTGGCTGAAAAACAAGTCAAAACCATCCTCCCGTCAGCTTCTTTCGGTCGAAATACAAAAGATAATAGACGAACATCCGGACAACGATAATTATGGTGTTCTCCGCATGAGAATAGCGTTGGAACAAAACGGCATAACAGTCAGCAAAAGAACTGTTTCGAGAACCATGTCGGAAATGGGATTGTTACATAAAAGACGCAAGCCGCATGGAATAACAAAGGCAACAACCGAAATTCAAGAGAGAGAAAACCTGATAAAACGTGATTTTTCAGCAGATATGCCACTGAAAAAGGTGGTTTCAGACATTACCGAAATACAATGCAGAGACGGTAAGCTATATGTTTCAGCAGTGCTTGATTGCTTCAACGGAGAGATACTCGCACTTGCTATGGATGACAACATGAAGAAAGAATTGTGTGTTAAAACCATCGAACAAATGAAGGAGCAATACGGGAAGCGACTTCAAGGTATGATTTTTCATAGTGACAGAGGCAGTCAATATACCAGCGAAGCATTCAAAGCGGCGCTTAAATCCTGTGGAATAACACAAAGCCTGAGCGGCGTGGGACATTGCTTTGACAACGCCAGAATGGAAAGCTTTTGGGCAACCTTGAAGAAAGAGAAAATCTACCGTATAGCCGCTTATAAGCTAACACGAGAACAAGTTAAGAGCATTGTTTTCAGATATGTTTTCGTATATTACAACCGAATCAGGATTTACACATCAAATCCGTACGGATTGCCGCCGGTCAAGTACAGAAATTGGTTAAACGGCTGCCGAAAAAACGCAGCCTGACGGCGGCGCGCGAATCTGTTTTTCCTCGTTTCGCTACGCTCCACTCAGAAAAACAGATTCGATATTGCGTATATTTCAGATTTAGGGGATTTTTCGACTGCGCATTTATTGACATTTCCACGGACATTTCATTTTAATCACCCCTACAAATTCCCGATTTGTCGTTCTGTTTAGTCCCCAAAGAACCTACTAAACCAGCTACGCTTTTGAACCGGTTCTGTCTCACGCTCCGGCTGATCGGCTCCGGACTTGCCGGAAA
>JAFXJX010000051.1 GCA_017532025.1 Clostridia bacterium
ATGCTACTCAATGCGGTTGCCGCTGTGCGCGGTGTCTTCTTCTCGCTTGGGGAAAAATTCCACAAGCAGTACATACACCTTTCGATCCAAGCGGCGCTTCTCGTCTGCTCTGTCCTTTCGGTCGCAGTCTTCGGTGAAGTGTGGTGGATCGCCATCTGCATTTTCCTGGCACAATCGGGCGGCACCCTCTCGCAGTGGACAAGAAACGGCAAGACCATCCGCATGACACAAATGCTGTGGGTTTCCCCTTTCTGGCTTGTCAACAACTTCTATTACTTCACCATCGGCGGCATTCTGACCGAAAGCTTCAATATCCTTTCGGTGCTCATCTCCATGCTCCGCTTCCATAAAACAGGCTACGATAAAACATGAAGCTTTACGCCCCCAATTATTACAAGGATTTTCACTGTATCGCCTCGGATTGCAAGCACTCCTGCTGTGTCGGATGGGAGATTGACATCGACAAAGACTCGCTTTCACGCTACCAAAGCATGACCCACCCGTATGGTGAAATCATCCGCAAGCATATTGAAATGCAAGACGATACCGCCTGCTTTGCTCTCACAAAAGAGGAAAGATGCCCTTTCTTAAAGGAAAACGGGCTGTGCGATATGATCTTAACCCTCGGTGAAGACTCGCTCTGTCAGATCTGCCGCGACCATCCGCGCTTTCGCAGCTTCTTCTCTGACAGAGAGGAGATCGGCATCGGGCTTTGCTGTGAGGAAGCGGCTCGGCTCGTTCTGTGTCAAAAGGAGAAAACAGAGGTCGTCATGCTCTCCGATGACGGTGAAAACGAAGACCTGTGGGAAGAGGAAGATGCACTTCTCGCCCTGCGTGAAAAGCTCTTTGACATTTTGCAAAACCGCAGCATCCCCCTTGCCGAGCGCGCTGACAGAATGCTACAGAAAGTCAGTGCCAAGCCGATCACCGATCTTCCCTCGTGGATCGAACGGCTCATGTCGCTTGAGCAGCTTGATCCCGCATGGCAGAAGCTACTTAACAAGCTAAACACTCAAGAGAGAACGCCGAAAGACCTCGATTGGCCGCTTGAAAAATTCATGCTCTATCTCCTTTACCGCCACCTGCCAAACGCAGAGGACGAGAGCGAGATCCGCGCCACCGTGCGCTTTGCCTACCTCGGCTATCTCCTGGTCAAAACGATCTGCGAAAACACAAACACCCCCATCGAAGAAGCCGCCCGCCTGTTTTCTTCCGAGATTGAATACTCTGAGGAGAATACGGCGACACTGATGGCTTTTCTTAGAGAGTGAAAACACCCCGACAGACCTTCAAAAATCTGTCGGGGTATCATCATTTATGTAAGCATAAGTTCCATATATCCACAGGTAAACGGAAAGAAATCGAATTTTTGTGTTCTGATATGATTGAAGCCGAAAGATTCATACCATTTCTTCAGAATTCGATTTTCTTCAACAATTCCTATATTCATTTTTGAACATCCCAAGCTTTTTGCTGCGTTAAATGAATGTAATAGTAATTTTTCTCCTATGCCTTGATGTCTAAACCGAGGCAGAACACACAAATTGTTCAGTTCGCATTCCTTGTTTCCTTGTAACGCCAATGAATAATATCCAACAATGCTTCCATCAACAACATAAGCATACATAGGTCTGTTTTCGTTATTCAGCTGCCAAGACAACCGTTGTTCCGTTGTAGCAAAAGCAGTAAAACGGGGTGCGTTTTCGATTGTAAAACCAAACTCATCGGCTACAGTTAAAAAGCTTTCTTTAATTACATCAACGCATTCGTGAATATTGTTATTGTTTACGGGTTGTATCTTACGGCTACATTCTCCTGTTATCGCCAGTTTCGCCTTTGTATTACCTATCATCGGATCGTATACCTCACTCGACTTTTTCATATTGGTTTATGGGCAGCGGGCGATTCGTGAATCACCCCTACAAAATTTCAATTACGATAATGTAAAAAACTTAATACACTTCACGGCACTGCCGTCGGGGTAATCGCGCACCTCGCCGATGCCGTAAAAGCCGTTTTCGTCGTAAAGGCGCAAACGCGTGCCTGTCGGGTAGCTCGTCTTGATCTTTTTCTGATAGATCTCACAACCGTTTTTCGCAAGCTTTTGGTAAAACGCAGGCATTTTCAGGATGGGCAGATCGTCAAACACGCCTTCCACAGGCTTAAGAAGCGCAAGTCGTTCTTCCTCACTCATGGCATCAATTTCTTCAATCGTGTGCGCGTCGTCCAGCGAGAAAATACCGCTTTTCACGCGCTCAAGCGAGCTCATCACGCCGCCGCAGCCGAGTTTTGCGCCAATGTCAGCACAAAGCGTGCGAATATACGTGCCCTTGGAGCAGGCAACTTCCAAAACATAGTCAGTATCAGCATCGGTCGGCGTTGCCAAAAGCGAGAAAATCTCCACTTCCCTTGCCTCGCGTTCCACCACCTTGCCGCGACGCGCAAGGTCAACAAGCTTTTGTCCGTCAACTTTTAAAGCGCTGTACATCGGCGGAATCTGCTGAATCTTGCCCACAAACAAATCAAAAACAGCCATTGCTTCCTCACGCGAGGGAATCGCATCCGAGCGGGTCAAAACCTCGCCCGTTATATCTTCGGTGTCGGTGGTGATACCAAGTCTCAGGCCCGCGCGATAGGTCTTGCTGTCCGAAACGATCATGTCGCAAGCCTTCACGGCTCTTCCCACAAGCACCACCAAAAGACCGGTTGCCATCGGGTCAAGCGTGCCGGTATGCCCCACCTCACGGGTGTTATATAGGCGTCTGACCTTGTACACCATATCATGCGAGGTCTTGCCCTGCGGCTTTTTGATCAACAAAATACCCGAAAAATCGGTTTTCATCATGTCAAATCTCCAATCATGGGATATACAGCGTCAAGAAGCTTCTTCTCCGCTTCGGCAATCGAATCGGCAAAAATCGTAGCCCCGGCAGCGCGCACATGACCGCCGCCGCCGAATATGGCGCAAAGAGCCGCGGCATCAAAGCCCTCGCGGCTTCTTGTTGAAACCTTAAAGCGTCTGCCGTCGCCGTCTGTCTGCTTCAAAACCAAACCGAGAAGCACACCATCAGGCTGGCGGGCAATCGAAGGAAGTTCACCAAGATCGCGGTCGTCAATTCCCACCGCTTCTTTGTCGGCATTGCTGATTGAAATCAGCGAAACAAGCCCGTCGCAGAGATAACGCATCTTTGAAAGACCAAGCTGCAGGGCGGCAAAATCGCTTTTGCTCTTGGTTTCGAATAATGCTTCGTTGACAGCCGCGCCGTCAGCACCCGCTTCCAAGAGAGCTGCCGCAATGCGATGCGTTTCGGCCGTGGTGTTGCTGTAACGAAATCCACCCGTGTCGGCAGAAATTGCCATATACAAAAGCGATGCGATTCTTTCATTCATCACGCCAAGCGCTGTGATGATGCGGTACAGAATCATGCCGCACGCGCCTGCCTCGGCATCGGTAAAATTGTATTTCGCAAAATCCTCACCGATCGCATGGTGGTCAATTTTAAGATCGGTTTTATTTTCAAAGTGCTTTTTTAAAAGCCCAAGCATATTGCCGGATGCCACGTCAACCGAAACCACCGTATAGCCCTCGTAAAGAGCCATATCAAACTCGCCAAACGGCACAAACGCATCCTGCTCCACATAAGCTGATGAACGGTGCGAGATCGGCATATCGCAAAGAAGCGCCGCGCGCTTGCCAAGCTTTTCGAGTGCAAGATAAAGCGCAAAAGCCGAGCCGAGCGTATCCTCGTCGGGATTGGTGTGGCAAAGGATCAAAAAATCATCCTGCTCTTTGAAAAGAGCAACCACTTCTTCAAAACGAATATTATTCATCGTTTCCACTCTCTTCGGTGCGAATCTTTTCAAGCAGCTTTTCAATATGCGCACCGTTTTCAATCGACTCGTCATACACAAAGGTAAGCTCAGGTGTCTGGCGCAAATTCAGCGTTCTTGCCAGCTGCGAGCGGATATAGCCTGTCGCGTTTTTCAGACCCTTGGCGATTTCCTTTTTGTCACCCTTGCCAAAGAAGGAATAAAATACCTTGGCATTCGAAAGGTCAGGCGCGCAGGAAACGCCTGTCACGGTAATGACCGTCTCTCTCACGCTTTTTTCTTTTACGTTACGAAGGATCTCGGCAAGTGATTTGGCGATCTCCTCATTGATTCTGTTTTGTCTGTATGCTCCCATGGTAAAAATCCTTTCACAATCGCCGTAACACACACTACGGCATTTTGTTTATTTTAGCATATTCTCCCCCAAAAGTCAACGCCGCAACACAACCTTGTGGTTATTTCTCGTTCTCTCTTTACAAACACGCTCAAATGTGCTACAATAAAAATCTATTAAAACATACTTTGCCCCAAGAAACCGCTTCCAAAGGAAAACACAATATGAAAAAGATTCTGCTTGTCTGCCTCGTTTTGTTTGCATTAACGCTTGTCTTCATAGTCTGCGGCGGCAAAGAACCTGCCAATACAACCGATCAAGTTGATGTAACAACCTCCATACCCACAACAGAAGCATCCGAAAGTACCAAAATACCTGTTACAACAAAAGATCCCGAAAGCACGCAAACACCCGTTACAACAGTAGCACCTG
>JAFXJX010000052.1 GCA_017532025.1 Clostridia bacterium
CCTTGGGGGTGAGCTTCTTGGAGAGGGGGAGAATTGCTGCCTTGTAAGGCGCAAGGCGGGGTGCAGGCGGAGAACCACACGGGTATCGTTCTTGGCGGGATCAACCACTTCTTCGTCGTACGCATCGCAAAGGAATGCCAGAGCAACTCTGTCTGCACCGAGAGAGGGCTCAATAACATAAGGAAGATACTTTTCGTTTGTTGTGGGATCAAAGTATTCCATGCTCTTACCTGAAGTTGTCTGGTGAGCAGTAAGGTCAAAGTCGGTACGACTTGCAACACCCCAGAGCTCGCCCCAACCGAAGGGGAAGAGGAATTCGAAGTCTGTGGTTGCCTTGGAATAGAAGCAAAGCTCGTCTTTGTCATGGTCGCGCAGACGGAGGTTTTCGGGCTTCATGCCGAGATTGTAAAGGAAGTCGCGGCAGTAACCTCTCCAGAAATCGAACCATTCAAGGTCGGTGCCGGGCTTGCAGAAGAATTCAAGCTCCATCTGTTCAAATTCACGGGTACGGAAGATGAAGTTACCGGGGGTGATTTCGTTACGGAAGGATTTGCCGATCTGGGCAACGCCGAAAGGAATCTTGCGGCGGGTGGTGCGCTGAATGTTCTTGAAGTTAACAAAGATGCCCTGTGCGGTTTCGGGACGGAGATACACCTCGTTGGTTGAATCTTCGGTAACGCCGATATAGGTCTTGAACATCAGGTTGAACTTACGGATGGGAGTGAAATCCGAACTGCCGCAAGAAGGGCATTTCAGGTGATTTTCGTGGATATAGTCGCTCATCTTATCGCTTGTCCAGCCGTTGGGGTTGAGATCAAGATTGTTTTCGGCAATGTAATCTTCGATCAGCTTATCGGCTCTGTGACGGGCGCGGCAAACCTTACAGTCCATCAGAGGGTCGGAAAAGCCGGCGAGATGTCCGGAAGCTTCCCATGTTTTGGGATTCATGATCAAAGCACTGTCAAGACCGACATTGTAGGGGGATTCCTGAACGAATTTCTTCCACCAAGCTTTTTTGACATTGTTCTTCAGTTCAACACCGAGAGGGCCGTAGTCCCATGAGTTGGAAAGTCCACCGTAGATTTCGCTGCCTGCGTAGATGATACCGCGGTTTTTGCAAAGGGCAACGATTTTATCCATTGTCTTTTCACTGTTTTTCATTGTATAAACATCCTTTCAAAGAATTATAGGAAAATGATGGGGCAGAGCCTTTCGCTCCGCTAATATATCAAGTATAGCATCTTTTTCGCCACAATGCAATCATTATTTTGAAAAACATTTAAAAAATTGTTTTTTGTGTGAAAAATGAATGAGCAAGTTCGATCACTTGGGTGAAAAAACAAGATTCGTTGTTGACAAAGAATCCAAAGTGTGATAAAATCAAAATGGAATATCGTGGGTGAATCTGCTCTTTGGGAGACAACCACGTTAAGTACACCGTTAAGGA
This sequence comes from Clostridia bacterium, assembly GCA_017532025.1. Taxonomy (GTDB): domain Bacteria; phylum Bacillota; class Clostridia; order Oscillospirales; family CAG-272; genus RGIG1993. The sequence continues at coordinate 1,448 of JAFXJX010000052.1, forward strand.
GTTAAAACATGATTTCTGTTACGATTTTTAACGAATTTCATCACGAAAAATTTGACAAAGAAGTGCAAGAGATTTATCCAAACGGCATCCATCAGGCGATTGCTGATTTTTTGGCAACTGAAGAAGATTTTACGGTTCGTACGGTGACTCTCGACGATGAAGACTGCGGGCTGACCAAAGAAGTTCTTGAATCCACCGATGTTCTTTTGTGGTGGGGTCATCTTCGTCACGGCGATGTGCCGGATCATGTGGCACGTCGAGTCAAAGAAGCTGTGCTGAAGGGAATGGGCTTTATTCCGCTTCACTCGGCGCATCATTCCAAACCGTTTCGTCTTTTGATGGGAACATCCTGCAATCTGAATTGGCGCGAAGAAGGCGATCTTGAAAGACTGTGGGTTGTGAATCCCGCTCATCCGATTGCACAGGGTGTTGGCTCTTATTTTGAAGTGGAGCATGAAGAAATGTACTGCGAGCCTTTTGGCATTCCCGAACCCGATCAGCTTGTGTTCATCGGTTGGTACGAGGGCGGCGAAGTGTTCCGCTCGGGTTGCTGCTACTTCCGCGAAAACGGCAGAGTTTTCTACTTCCAGCCCGGTCACGAAACCTACCGTACCTATTACAACCCGTCTGTTCAGCGCGTGATCAAAAATGCGATCCGCTGGGCGGCGCCTACGCGTCGTTTGAATGCGCTCGTTTGTCCCCATGTGAAGAAAGTAATCCCCGGCAAGCCCGAATCTCACATCGGTTGAACTTGCCTTGTCATGATACCCAAGAAAGGAATTGAATCCCAAACATGAATCAGGAAAACACAGAAAAAATAACTTCGTCTAAGAAGGTAAAGACCCCGTATCGCGGTTTTACCCGTTCGGAACGTCTTGTGCCTTCGATCCTTCTTTCGCTTGCCATTCCGTTCACGATTTTCTTTTTCGGACCGTTTGAAGCGATCTGCAAAAATTCGGAAATGCTCGATTTTACCTTTATGGATCTTTTTGTACCCTCGTTTTTTATCAGTCTTGCCGTTGCGGCAGCCCTCTTTTTGATTGTTTGGAATCTTTCGGGCAGGGTATTTGATATCGTATATTCGATCTTGTTCGGTGTTGGATTTATGCTTTATTTGCAAGGCAATTATCTGAACCTTGGTCTGAACGCCGTGGAAGGTGACGGCGTTGGTGTTTCTTCTTACGGAGGAACGGCGAGTGTGATCAATTTGATCATTTGGGTTGTGGTGCTTTCGGTGGCGCTTGTATCGGTTCTTTTGATTCGCAAGAAAAGGGAAGTGTTGCGTCTTGCTATGATTGTGGCAATGGTTGCGGTTGTGGGTGTGCAGGTGATGATGTTCACGTTGCTTTCCTTTACAACCAATGCGTGGACCCCTTTGAATCAGCGTTACAATGATGCATCTTCCGGCGATTATTTACCGAGCATTTTAACAAATGCCAATCTGACCGAGCTTTCTTCGGAGGGCAACGTGATCTGGTTTGTGGTTGACCGTTTTGACCAAACCTATTATGACAAAATGATGAGAACCGATCCGACCTTCTTTGATAACCTCGATGGTTTTACGCTGTATGATAATCATATCACCAAATATGCAAGAACCTTCCCCTCGATTGCCTATATGCTGACCGGTAAGGAAAATGATTACAGCACGGGCCGTATTGAGTATTTTGAAGATGCCTATACAGGCGGTACTTTCTTGAAAGAAATGAAGGAAAACGGCTACAAGGTCAACGTTTATACCGAAAAATACTATGCCTATCACGATGCTAATGTGTTCAACGGCGTTGTGGATAATCTGAGTTCTTCCGACGTTTATGAAGTGAGAGACCGCATGGGTCTTTGGGGCGATATGACCCGCCTGACACTTTTCCGTTATCTGCCTTTCTTTGCCAAGGGTTGGGTCGGTGTTATCAACACCAGCGACTTTAACGGGTACATTGAATACGAAGCCAACAAGCCGCTGTTTGACTCGGGCATGAAGGATGTTTACGATTGGATGACTGCTGAGGACTTCACGACCTTTGAAGGAAATAAGAACTTTACTTTCCTTCATATCAACGGCTGTCATATGCCAAACTCCTACTATGAGGATTTCTCGCTTGTTCTTGACGAGAGCGACAAGTGGGACAGCAACCTTGCAATGCGTGTTTCCTTTAAGCTTGTGAATTATTATATTGATCAGTTGAAGGAACTTGGTTTGTATGAGGATGCCACCATCATCATTACAGGTGACCACGCTTCTGCGATCAGTGATACCAAGGATCTTTCCGGCTCGCGCGTTACCGCGTTGATGGTGAAGCCGAAGGGCGAGAGTGGCACACCCATGACAGTGAACAGCGCGCCTGTTGAGCAGGGTCAGCTTCTTGCCACCATCTTTGAGTCGGAGGGAATTGTTCCCAAAAATGACTACGGCACGAGCATTTTTGACGTGCAGGAGGGCGATGACGTTACCCGCTATTATCACTTCCAGAAGACTGTTTCGGGTGGTGACGACGTTCTTGTGATTTATAAAGTGGTTGGCGATGCCAAAGACTTCAAGAACTGGACCAAGATTGAAGAGAGAAACGTGGGTAACCTCTACAAATAAAAACTTTAGCTTGCATCGAAGGCTATATTGCGTTGCAGTGTAGCCTTCGATGCTTGCCGAGAGAAAAAGGATAACAAACGATGGATACCATTATTTACTATATTTGCATTCCGCTTGGCTATTTGATGAAGTGGTGCTTTGCGCTTGTGGAAAATTACGGTCTTGCCATTTTGCTTTTCACACTTGCGACCAAAGTGATCCTGATGCCGGTTTCGGTCTGGATTCAGAAGAATTCAATCGTTATGGTACGCATTCAGCCCGATATCAACTTTTTGAAAGCCAAATATTACGGTGATGGCGATACGATTGCCGAAGAGCAATCGAAGCTTTTCAAACGAGAAAAGTATCACCCGATGCTGACTTTGATTCCGCTTGCCTTACAGATTGTTCTTCTGATGGCTGTGATCTACATCATTTATCACCCGATGAGCTATCTTTTCGGCGCAACCGAGCAGGCAAACGTCATTGCCGAGTATTTGAATCTGAATACAGCGGATTCTGCTTTTCAGCTTCAAGTGGTGGAAGCGATTCAAAACGGAACGATCACACCTGCCATTGCAACTGAACTTGGCGTGAGTGCTTCGCTGATTGCGGATGTTCAGCAGTTCAATCTGAGCTTTATGGGTCTTGGCCTTTCGGTGGTGCCTTCTGCCGCTATGGGTGTTTACCTGTTGATGCCGATTCTTGCCGCGCTGTCTTCTTTCCTTCTCAGCTGGACGCAGAATATGTCAAACGTGATTCAGCACGAGCAGGGAAAACTCAATCAGTACGGTCTGATGGCGGTTTCGGTTGGTATTTCGCTTTACCTCGGTTTCTTTGTGCCGACCGGTACGGTGATTTATTGGATTGCCAGCAACATCTTTGCCATTGCGATTATGTATCTTCTCAACTGGTGGATCAACCCAAAAAAGTACGTGGACTACGAAAAGCTTGAGGAAAGCCGTCGCGCCCTTGAAGAGATTGCTTCTCTTGACGGCGGCAAAAAGGAGCGCTCCAAAGAGGAAATCGCCCGTGAAAAAGCAGATTACAAGCGCTTTTTCCATATTGTGAACAAGCACGTTGTGGTGTATTCCGAAAAGAGCGGATTCTACAAGTATTTTGAAGGTGTGATGGAGGAACTGCTGAGCCGCAGCAATCTGACCATTCACTATATTACCAACGACCCGAACGACGTGATCTTTGAAATTGCCAAAGAAAATCCGCGCATCAAGCCTTATTATATAGGTCTGAAAAAGTTGATTCCTCTGATGCTGAAGCTTGAATGCGATATGATGATCATGACAACGCCTGACCTTGATAAATTCTATCTCAAGCGTTCGCTGATGAAGAAAGACATTGAGTATGTCTATCTGCCGCATGACCCGATGAGTGTTCACATGGGTCTTCGCGAGGGGGCACTTGACGCGTTTGACACCGTGTTCTGCACAGGACCTCACGTGAAGCGCGAGGTAAGAGCCACCGAAAGAGTCTATGAGCTTCCCGAAAAGACGCTTGTGGAATTCGGTTTCCCCTACGCTGACAGCCTTGTGGCGGCAGGCGAAAAGGAAAATGAAGAAAGAGCCAAGCGTCCTGTTGATCCGACTCGCAAAAAGGAAATTTTGATTGCTCCTTCGTGGAATGAAGATAACCTGATGGATTCTTGCCTTGACAAGCTGATTGAGGAATTGTATTCCGACAAGCATCACATCACGGTGCGTCCTCACCCCGAGTATGCCAAGCGTTTTGGCGCAAAGCTGAATGCCATAGTTGAAAAATATGCCGACAAGGTTGGCGACAAGCTTTCGTTTGAGCTTGACTTTTCAGTCAGCCGTTCGACCTACGCGTCTGATCTTTTGATCACCGACTGGTCGGGTATTTCCTATGAATTCTGCATTGCCACCAAGCGTCCCGCGCTCTTTATCAATACCAAGCTCAAGTGCTTGAATCCCAACTGGGAAAAGATCGACTGCGTGCCGGTTGAGATTTCTCTGCGTGACAAAATGGGCATCTCGCTCAATATGGACGAGCTTGACAAAGTGGCAGAGACCGTGGATACGCTGTTTGCCAAAGAGGAAGAATACAAAGCGCAGATTACCGAAACCATGGCGGATTTCTTCTACAATCCCGGCAACAGTACCGTAGTTGGTGCGAAATACCTTCTTTCTTCTTTGGCAAGCCGCAAGAAAAAGTCTTGACAAACAACTGTTGTTTGTGCTATACTTCTCTGTGGTACGTTAGTGACATAAGTCAGAAAGGGAATATAAGAATGATGAATTTTGCAAATATGCTGTACATTGACCCCTCGACAGTTTCTGTGCTTGCGGTTTCGATTGGTAGTATTGCCATCGCTGTTGGTACAACCTTCGTGATTTGGTGGAGAAAGGCAAAGAAGAAAGTTTCCAAGACGCTCCACATCGACGAAAACGCCCACAAGGAAGTGGAAGACGAACTTGTGATCAACGAAGAAGTTGAGGAAAACAAATAAGTCACTATGACTACATGATTCAAAAAGGAGTTGCTTTGCCGTGACTCCTTTTTTTGATAGGAAAAGAAAGGATGATTCTATGTTCTTTTTTTCAAAAAATAAAAAGCCGAAGCTGAACGTGCCTCTGATTCAGCGCAAGTGCGGTGTGACGGCAATTTGCTTAAAAGAGGTTACGTCCACCAACGATATTCTCAAAGAATACGCCAAACAAGGCGCGCCTGCTTTTACTGCTGTGATTGCCGAAAGCCAGACAGGTGGTAAGGGAAGAGGAGAGCACAGCTTCTATTCACCGCAAGGTAGCGGCATTTACATGAGTGTTTTGCTCAAACCTAAGGGAAAGACCTTTAAGCCTGCCGATATCACAGCTGCCGCAGGTGTTGCTGCCTGCGAAGCAATTGAATCTGTGGTGGATACCGAATGCGCGATCAAGTGGATGAATGACGTGTTTATTGACGGCAAAAAGGCGTGCGGGATTCTTGCTGAAAGCACCCTGGTGTTTGATGAGCGTTTTGTGATCGTGGGGGCGGGCTTTAACATCAACACGCCTGAAGGCGGCTTTCCCGAAGAGATTGCCGAGATCGCCGGTTCTGTTTTGGGTGAAAAGAGTTTGCCGTCGGCAAGAGAAAAGATTGCCATTGCTTTTTTCAAAAAGCTTGATGCCATGACAAGAGCGTCCTCCAGTGAGCTTTACCGCGCGTATAAGGATCGTTTGTTTATACTCGGAAAAAAAGTGGTTTACGAGGGAAAGGAAGCGGTGGTGAGCGATCTTGCTTACGATTTCCGTTTGGAACTAACAATGGCTGACGGAGAGAAAAAATATCTTGACAGCGGTGAGATTTCGCTTTCGTCTCTTGTGTAATAGGATTTCTTTTCTTGGAAAAATATTTCGAAAAAGGTCGGCAAGACCCCTTTACAGAACTGGAAAAATATGATAAAATAATTACGATTATGGGTTTGATTGATTTTGTCGAATTAACCCACAAAAAAGTTTATTAAGGAGAAAAGGTATGGAGTTTATGATTCCCCTCGCACTTGCGACTGATATGCCGACATGGCTTGTTTGTATCCTTGGTGTTTCGGTCGTGTTTGTCGGTCTTATCTGCATCATCGCGATTTTGTATCTGATGAATTTTCTCATCAGCAAAGGCGAAGGCACAAAGACCGAAAAAACTACAACCCCTGCAGCACCCGCCCCTGTACAGGCTGCTGCACCCATTGAAAACCGCCGTGAGATCGTTGCGGCTGTATGCGCCGCTGTTGCGGAAGAAGAGGGTACCGACATTTCGGCTATCCGCGTTATTTCATTCAAAAAACTGTAATCGATTATTGTTTTATTAAGGAGATTTATTATGAAAGCTTACAAAGTGACTGTAAACGGAACCGTTTATGAAATTACCCTTGAAGTGGTTGACAAATCCGAAATCAAGACCCCTGCCGCTCCCGTTGCTGCTCCTGCCGCTGCTCCTGCTGCAGCTCCCGCTGCAGGCGCCACCACCATCACCGCTCCCATGCCCGGCACCATTCTGAAAGTGAATGTAACGAACGGTCAGGCTGTGAAGAAGGGTGATGTTCTCATGGTTCTTGAAGCAATGAAAATGGAAAACGAAATCATGGCTCCCGCTGACGGTACCGTTTCCTCTGTTTCGGTTGCAAGCGGTGCATCTGTTGAATCCGGCGCTGTTCTTTGCACGCTTGGCTAATTCGGAGGCATTTTCATGATTGACGGAATTATTAACTTTTTGAAGCAGACCGGCTTCTACCTGTTTTCCGAAGGGGATAACTGGAAGATGCTGATCATGATCGGCATTGCTTGTCTGCTTTGCTATCTTGCCATCGTGAAGAAGTTTGAACCGCTTCTGCTTCTTCCGATCGCTGTTGGTATGCTTTTGACCAACCTCCCGGGGCTGGGTGTTTTCCATGAGGCGTATTTTGCCGGAGGTCATGTGCATTGGGGTGAATTTGCTTCCGATCCCGGACTTCTTGACATTCTCTATCTTGGCGTTAAGCTCGGTGTTTATCCTTGCTTGATCTTCATTGGCGTTGGTGCGATGACTGATTTCGGTCCGCTCCTTTCGAACCCCAAGAGTCTGATTCTCGGTGCAGCTGCACAGGTTGGTATTTTTGCTACCGTGGCAGGCGTTATGGGTGTGGATGCGCTTGCCGGCGTATTCGGCTGGGAATCGCTTGAGTTCACATTGAAAGAGGCAGCGTCCATCGGTATCATCGGTGGTGCTGACGGACCTACCGCAATTTTCGTTACATCTAAACTCGCTCCCAATCTGCTGGGTCCGATTGCGGTGGCGGCGTATTCTTACATGGCACTTGTGCCGGTTATCCAGCCCCCGATCATGAAGGCTTTGACCACCAAGAAAGAGCGTTCGATCGTGATGACCAACCTGAAGCCTGTTACCAGAACTCATAAGATTCTGTTCCCGATCGTGATTACCATTTTTGTTTCGCTGATTGTTCCCAGTGCCGGTGCTTTGATCGGATGCCTGATGTTCGGTAACCTGCTGAAAGAATGCGGCGTTTGCGAGCGTCTTTCCAAGACAGTACAGAACGAGCTGATGAACATTGTGACCGTATTCCTTGGTATCTCGGTCGGTGCGACCGCAACCGCGGCAACCTTCTTGAGCCCCAAGACACTTACGATCATCATCATGGGTGTGATTGCCTTTGGTGTGGCTACCGCAAGCGGTGTTCTGATTGCTAAGCTGATGAACGTCTTCCTTTCCGAAGGCAAGAAGATCAATCCGCTTATCGGCTCCGCCGGTGTTTCTGCCGTTCCTATGGCAGCCCGTGTTTCGCAGAAGGTCGGTCAGGAAGAGAATCCCGGCAACTTCCTTCTCATGCACGCAATGGGACCCAATGTGGCAGGCGTTATCGGCTCTGCGATTGCCGCAGGTGTGCTGATCGCTCTGCTCGGTTAAACTTCTTGATGAAGAGAGGTATTACTTATGACAAAAAAAGTTTATATTACAGATACAATCCTGCGTGACGCACATCAGTCTCAGGCGGCAACCAGAATGCGCCTTGAAGATATGCTTCCCGCGTGCGAAGCCCTTGACAAAGCCGGCTATTGGTCGCTGGAATGCTGGGGCGGCGCAACCTTCGACTCCTGCATGAGATTCCTTTCGGAAGATCCGTGGGAAAGACTCCGCCAGCTTCGCAAGGCGATGCCCAACACCAAGCTTCAGATGCTTCTGCGCGGTCAGAATCTGCTTGGCTACAAGCACTATGCCGATGACGTGGTAGATGCTTTTGTGAAGAAGGCAATTGAAAACGGTATTGACGTGATCCGTATTTTTGACGCACTCAACGATACCAGAAATATGGAGGCCGCTATCCGCGCTACCAAGAAGTACGGCGGTCACGTGGAAGCGGCAATCAGCTACACCACATGCCCCGTGCACAACGAAGCTTACTTTGTTGAGCTTGCATCCAAGCTTGAGGCGATGGGTGCTGACACCATTTGTATCAAGGATATGGCAAACCTGCTTCTGCCTTACGATGCTTACTCGCTCGTGAAAGCAATGAAGGAAAAGGTAAAAGTGCCGATCCACCTCCACACGCACAACACCACCGGTACAGGCGACATGACCTATCTTATGGCAATTCAGGCAGGCGTGGATATTATTGACACCGCGCTGTCTCCGCTTGCCAACGGTACATCTCAGCCTTCTACCGAAGCTATGGTAGCCACTCTTAAGGGTACGGAATACGATACCGGTATTCAGTTGGAAGATCTCACCGGTATTGCCGCACACTTCCGCGGTGTTGCCCAAAAGCTCAAAGAGCAGGGCTCTCTTGACCCCAAGGTTTTGAATGTTGACCCCAACACCTTGTTGTATCAGGTTCCCGGCGGTATGCTTTCCAACCTGATCTCGCAGCTGAAGCAGGCTAAAGCAGAGGATAAGCTTTACGAAGTGCTTGCCGAAGTGCCGAGAGTGCGCGAAGACTTCGGTTATCCGCCCCTTGTAACGCCCACGAGCCAGATCGTTGGTTCGCAGGCAGTGCTGAACGTGCTTGCCGGCGAGCGCTATAAGATGGTGACCAAGGAATCCAAAGGACTTCTGCGCGGTGAATACGGTCAGCTTCCCGGTAAGGTGAACGAAGAGGTACGCAAGAAGGCAATTGGCGATGATGAAATCATCACCTGCCGTCCTGCTGACTTGATTGCGCCCGAGCTTGAAAAGTACCGCAGAGAATATGCCGACATCACCAAGAGTGAAGAGGATGTACTTTCCTGCGCGATGTTCCCGCAGGTGGCTCCCAAGTTCCTTGCCGAACGCGACAAGCCTGTTATCAAAGAAGATCCCAACAAGGTCATTGAGATCCTTGTGGAAGATCTTTCTGAATAAAAACAAAAACGCAACTTGGCGTATCTGCGATAAAGCAGGTACGCCAAGTTTTTTATAGTCATCAATTAAAGCTCTTAAAATGCATCTTACTCTTGTATATTTGCAAGAAAGGAAAAATCACTTGATTTTTCTTTTTCAATCCGTATAATAAAATTACAAACTAGAGAGGAGGGAAGGCTTTTTGAAAGTTACAATTATTGAAGATCCAACGGTAAAAGAAACCGAAATATCTATCGTCTGTGCTAAAATGACAAGTGAGCTGAATGATATTATTTCCCAAATTTCCGCTGTTGGACTTACATTCGCCGGAAAGAAAGGCGGCGAAATATTTTTCATACCGATTAAGGATATTTTTTATTTTGAATCCGTGGATGGCAGTATATTTTTCTACACAGAAAATGAAACCTACGAAGCCACAGCAAAGCTTTATAAAATCGAAGAAAGCTTACAACATCTACAGTTTTCTCGAATATCCAAAACAGTAATTGCTAATTTGGATCAAATGTTAAGTATCAAAAAATCAGAAAACAGCCGCCTGGTAGCCACTCTTGTTAATAAGGAAAAACTGATTGTTTCAAGGCAGTACGTGTCTGAAATCAAGAAAAAGTTGGGGGTATAGATGTGTTTAAAAGGTGCATGTATTCTTTTTTGGTAAATATGGGGATTGTTTCTATTGTTTTTATAATTATTTCACTCATTCTTCCAGAACTGACGCAAATAAAATTTTTATATCTTATGGTGTGTGTCATTACACCTATCCATTTCTTTGGATTCATTACGCTTGAATTGAAGCTTTTTTCAAGCTATCTATGGATTAGACGAGCTATTATAATTTCATTTTCCTCATTTGTTATGATTGCGGTAATTTATCTGTTCGGTTATCTTCGCTTTGAAACGAATTCTTTGGTTGCATATGGTATCAGCATATCGCTTTACATTGTTTTTAGTGTTTTTGCTTATTACGTGGGGGATAAAATAGAACAGCAAAATTTAAAGCTGATCAATCAAAAGCTTGCTCATAAAAATTCGGAAAACATAGAAAAAAACTGATGTCTGCCCCGCCTCGCGCGGGGCTTTGCTTTTGTTTTTTGCGTATGAAAAAGCCACCACAAAAATGTGATGGCTAATTTAGTCTACCGTTAATTCTGTAGACTCTCGGGTGCGTTTTTGGGTTTACAGAAACGGTTTTAATTCTTCGATACAGCCTTCTTCAAAGGAGATCACTTTGTTAGCAAGCGAGGTGATTTCTTGGTCGGAGCCGTTGTATTCGTGCATGTGTTTGGTGAGCTTATTGATGCCCATGACGGTGCCGTTGATCATGGTGTCGGCAATGTCGCGGTCATCCTGATAGGTCAGCTACTTCATGTTGCCCATGACTTGCGCTGTGACCTTGGACATGGTGGACATATCCTCGGGTGTGCCGTTTTTTCGGCGTAAAAGAGCATCGGCTTCGGCATAAAGGTTGGTGTACTCATTGCGCTGTGCTTCGATCGTGGTCTTTAATTTTGTGCCCTTGACAGAGTTTTCTACCATATCAATGCCGTTGAGCGCCGCTTCGGCATTCTGTCTGACATAGTTTAACAGTTCGGTTTCGTTTATGTGTGTCATAAAAATCTCCTTGAGGATAAACTTTGTAGTGATAGTTTGCCCCAAGGAGAGTTTTTTATGTATAAAGATTTACCAAACAAAGGGTATCAAGCGGTATTTGACTTTTTGTTTGTATTCTTGGTAGCCGTCAAGCTCTTTGGTAAGAAGCTCTTCTTCCTTTTTGATGCGAAGAACGATGATAAAGGGATAGGCAAGAAAAACGGCGAGGGAATAGAGTGATCCCAAAATCAGCGGCATCGACAAAAACATAAGGAGAGTTGCCGTGTACATGGGATGGCGGACAATGCCGTAAAGACCGGTATCGATGACGGTTTGATTCTCCTGCACCTCGATCGTGCGGCTTAAATAGGTGTTTTCGCGTAAGACTTCGGCGAACAAACAATAACCGATCAAGAAGATTGCCGAAGCAGTTAGTGTGACAGGATAGGGAAGCGTGTACCAACCGAATCGGTAGCCGAGTCCCGGGAGAACAAAGCCGATGATGAACATAAGTCCGCTGAGCTTGATGACGAGGTTTTGTTCCTTTTGCGATTCCTTGGCATCAAGGCGTTTTTGTAAAAGCGCGGGATTCTTGAGCATCAACAGAACGCCCACGAGGAAGATGGGGATGAAGAGAACGCCCATGAAGATCCAACCGTTTACAAAGGATAGGCTTCCTGCGGGCAGAAAGATCAGAATTCCTACCAAAAGGATGCCGAGGGAAAATTTTACAAGCGCCGAAAAGAAGAGTTTTTTTGTCATGTCAAGTCTCCTTTTTGATACAAGAAGCAATCTTTTTCGTGTGAGACAATGATACCGACTGCTTGCAAATAGGAATACACGATCGTTGATCCGACAAAAGTCATGCCGCGTTTTTTGAGATCGTGGGAGATGGCATCGGAAAGCGGACTTGTGGTTTTGTCGGTTTCGTAATAGACTTTGCCGTTGGTAAACTGACATAGATAGCTGTAAAACGAGCCGTATTCGGAAAGGATTTTTTGGAAGATTTGGCTGTTTTTGATGCTGGCGTTGATTTTTAATCTGTTGCGTATGATGCCTTGGTTTTGGGAAAGCTCGTTTTTCTTTTCATCACCGTAGGCGCAAACTTTGTTAATGTCAAAGTGATCATACGCTATTCGGAAGCTTTCGCGTTTGTTCAAGACGCACTCCCAGGAAAGTCCTGCCTGAAAGGATTCAAGAATGAGCATTTCGTAAAGATAGGCGTCATCGGTATTCAGTTGACCCCATTCAAAGTCGTGGTATTCGATATAGAGGGGGTTTTTGAGATTGCACCAACGGCAGCGTGTTTTGTTCATGGCGAGTTTCCTTTTGTTTTGTTAATACGATTATACCACAAAAAAAGAGGGAAGTAAAGAGAAAACAGCACCCGAAAAAAGGTGCTGTTTTGTGATGTTGGTAGCGGTTTACTCAGTAAGGGGCTCGCTGAACATGAGATGTTTATGGTCACCGCATGGGGCGGTTTCGGTGGCGGGATCAATTTTGACAATGAACTCGGCACACAGGCAGAGCGAGTTATCTTCGGTATTAAAATAAAGATAAGGATGAGAATATGCTTTGGTTTTTTCGATCAGTTTTTCTTCTGCGTTTTTCAATGCCGCATAGCTGAGGTTTTCTAAAAGGGCGATTTCTTGTTTATCGCAACGGATTTCTTCATTGGAAATCGGCAAAATAACATACGTGCGGTCGCGTTCATCTGTCTGTATCGAAATGGTTTGGGGTTCATTTGGGGAAGCTTTTTTGCTTGTTGCTACATTTTCGTTTTGGCACGCAGTCAGGAGCAAAAAAACAAGAAGCAACAGAATCGGAAAAGAAGACTTTTTCATTGGTTTTCTCCCTTTACATTAAGGCTCGATCTTGAGGCTGATCAGAGTATTGTCGGCATGAATATCGATCCAATAGTTGTAAGTCCAACCGCCAAAGGTGAGTTCGACTATTTCGGTTTGGTTGGCTTTTAAGGTAATGTCTTTCGATTCGCCGCGTGCGCGATTATCACCACTTTGATAGCAATCCAAGGTAATGCGCAGGGTTTGATCGGTTGGAGATTTTAGCTTGAGTGTGATCGTATTGTTGGGCTCAAGGGTCTTTTCCACATGAATCGTTTGGATCGATACCTGTACGGCGGAGGTAGCTGTGTAGCGATGATGGAGTTCAAGCTCGTTTGTTTCGTTGTGGTAGGTGCCCGAATAATAGTCATAGGGATGGTAATACCAAGCGTTCCGGAGCAGGTTGTGAAGTTCTTCGGACATCGTGAGCAGATTACCTTTGCCAAGATGACTTTCCACGCGGCATAGTGTTTTCATTTCGGGGTCGATTCGGTAGATTTGGTCGCCTACCTCAAGCCATTTTGTTCCGGGTTCGACAGGTAATTCTCCGACACTGTCATTAACGGCTTCATCTGAAATGGCATCTACGGTTTCTCCTGTTTCGGTTGCGCTTTCAAGCGCATCGATGATAGAATAGGCAAGATCGCAGGTGGAGATCGTTTTGGTGGAAATTCCGTATCGGTCCCAAGCATACTGCAAAAACTTAATCTCGTGGATTTCACGCGTGAAAAGCGTTTCGATCCAGCCGTTGAGGGCAAGGCGATCGGAATCGGACAGCTGACGGTGTCTTTGAAGCTCAGGGCAGGAAAGAAGTCCCGAATCGGTATGATAATAAACTTCCTTGCCGTTTATGGTGAAATAATAGTTGGTATCAACATGGATATCAATCGTTCCATAATCCCACTGGATGCGGTTGAAAAGATCTAAAACTGCTTGAACGGCGCAGTTTTCTTTGACCGTTTTTCCATCCAAGGTTGATACCGTGTATTTGCCGCTGAAAAAAAGGTTGATCGGCATGCTGTCGGGGTCGGTGTACAGTCTTGTTGTGCCGCATTTGGTACATTCCTCAACGGCGGTGGATTCGTTGAGATTATCAGTTCGTTGCCAACTGTGCTCGCATTCTGTGGTGACAACGGGATTTTGCGAGGTTTCGCTTTCTGCGGTGTTACAGCTTGAAAGGATGAAAAGGGTCAAGGTGAATATAAGCAGTACCCATAACAATCGTTTCATAAAAATACCTCCGTTTTATCTCTTCACCTTTAAAGACGGCAAAACACTTCCGAATATGACAAGTTTTTTTATTTTATTTGTTATTCCTAAAAAATATCGGAACAAATACGATAAGAAGAACACCGAGAGTGAACAGGAGCGCACCGGGGAGGGTGTTTAAGCGTCCCGCAAAGAAGCCGATTAAGAAGCCGCCAAGGGCGCAGGATGCGAATTGGATTGCTTTTTCATGGGATATACCTCATATACTATTATTGTTGCTTCTATTCTATCATAAATTTTCCGAAATGTAAATAGGGCGGGGATTGGACTGCCGTTATCTGCCTGACTCATAGAAGCGCATTCTTGGTAACGCTTGTTGCACCAAATTTGCACCAAACAAACATTTTGAGCCAAAAGAAAAACCCCGAAAACTATGAAGGTTTCGAGGTTTTGTTTGTTCTTGAAACAATAGAAACTATCTCTTGGAGTTTTAAGATTGCTGTTTAATATCGTGTATAGCGTGAGTATCTGTCACATATTGCCTTATATCTTTATTTATTGCGCTTGAAGTCAATATCAGCATTTCGTGCCTGCACGCACAGATCCTTTGTCTGCAAGTTATACTCCTTGCCGTCCTTGATAAAATGTGTACCACATTGTCTGAATTCGAATGACACGTTTTTTCGGATGCACTGCTCTCTGATATCAAGCACCCAAGCGTAATCAAGCGGTCTTGCATTCGCATCCGATTCACCGCCAACAACCACAAGTTCAACACTGTCAAGATACCGTTCTATGTCGATTCTTTCGATAAGCGGCTGAGCCGTGATACACTTGTGCTTAATCGGGAGCTTTTCAAATACTCCGAGCTTATAGTCCGCGTTCTTTTGGTTTTCGACCGTACAGCATACGACCACGTTTTCATATCCATCACCCCAATCATCGGGGATGCAGTCCATGAATCTGTCGATACGCTTGGTGAGAAACAGAAAAGTGCAATCTTTGCGCTCCTTGATCATCTGCCAGCACTCACGACGCCATGCATCTGCTTCCTCAATCAAAAAATCGGTGGAAAAGCAAGTATAGACAATGCCGGATTTCATTTTGTAATTGCCGTTTTTCAGACGTTCTATAGGCTTTGCGAAGTCTTTTGTCTTCTCAACAATACTTGTATCAACTCCGCGCTTTGCGTCGCCCTTGTGGATATAACAATAGAGACAGCCGTCGCTGCACTTTTTGCAACCTCTCCACGGATTCCACATTGCCATATTCTTACCTCGATAAATTATGGATTTTCTAACTGCTCGACTTATTGGAATTTGATGATCTCTTTTTGTAAATCACAAGCTCGGGATTTTCTCCGTTTTCTTCATAAGTACAGACGAGAAGAAAATCCATATTCGCTACAAGCCCGAAACATCTGCCGCCGAATTCACATTCAAGCTGATAGCCGAGATAGGTCGCTCCGTCATCAAGATATTTTACCTTTTGCCCATTCGGGAGTGTATATTCGAGATTCACATAACCGCCTATAAGCGCGGAAAGCTCTGTGACCTCGGGCATTCCTTCGATATGCAAATCATTAAATTCCTTAATGAGCTGCTTTTTGAACTCGTCAAACTTTTCTTTGCTACCAAGCTCTGTATATTTCTTCCAATAATTCAGCTTCGGAAGCATATCCTTCATATAAGTGCGTACTTGCTCGGGTGTGAAATGCTCGTTTGCCATATGATCGGCACAGAAATCAATAAGATCATCCATGTTATTGTAAGTGTATTCGCCGTCGGCATAGCACCATTTGCAATATTCCTCATTGAAAAAGCCGTCGGGTTCTTTGCTGATATTGCTGTCCTCAAGTGGCATACCGCAGCATTGGCAAATCAGATTTTGGGGTGAGCCGAGAAGCGTATTGATCGAAACGTCAAATTCCTTTGAGAGAAGCTTCAGCGTTTCTGTATTCGGTATCGTTTCGCCATTCTCCCAACGGGAAACAGCTTGTCTTGTTACAAATATTTTCTCTGCAAGTTCCTCTTGCGAAAGACCTTTTTTCGTTCTTAATTCGTAGATTATATCTTTCGTTTCCATAAAACCACCGCCTTGTATGTTTGTGATGATATTATACCACGGACTGCAAGAATTTACAAGCAACTGTCTGTTGCTTTCTAATCCTAAAACCTTTATTTAATGTTGAGTTAATTATACCTTTTGTTTTGCGAGTCGAAGGGAGAGCGAGATAAGAAAACGGCACCCACCAAATAATGATGGATGCCGTATAAACTCGGACAGTTTTGCCTAGCAAAACTGCGGCATACAGCTTGTGTATGGCAGATTGCATGAGACAAAATGCTGTATGCAATTATCTCTTTGAGTTTTAAGAACACAGTTTGATATCGTGAATATCGTGTAATATCGTGTGATATCGTAGATTTATCGTGTGTTTTCGTGCGATATCGTGAATATCGTGAGTATCGCCCTATAAAGTGTTGCACCAAATTTGCACCAAAATCACACCAACATTCAACGCTGTTCTGCTCGACAAATTGGGAATTGGCTATAAGACCTCTTGCCCTTTTGCAATAAAATAAACTTCTTGCATTGCCGCAATGGTTGCGAGTAAACATATTGTAGCAACGCTATAAATGGGTTCAACCAAAGTCAGCGACAACGGAAAAAAGAAC
>JAFXJX010000053.1 GCA_017532025.1 Clostridia bacterium
AAGGGCTTTTTCATCGAGCACAGCGCCTCTTGAGGTATTGACAAAGAAACAACTCTTCTTCATTTGAGAAAAAGCCGTGGCGTCAAAAATGCCTGTTGTCTCCTTGGTGAGAGGGCAATGTACGCTGATAAAATCAGACTCGGCAAGGAGTGTTTCAAACGGCACATATTCGATTTTGTAGTCTTTTTGGTCGCTTTCTCTTTGAGTGCGTGTTGTCACGATGACACGCATACCGAATGCACTCGCAATCTTGGCAACCGCTTTGCCAATGCTACCGAAACCAAAGATGCCGAGCGTTTTCCCTTCGAGCTCCGCCATATCAAACACAAACGGAGAAAACGTCTCACTTTGCATCCAATTGCCATCCTGCACAAAGCGGTCGTAGCCTGCAACATTGGTTGTATGGTGAAGAATAAATGCAAACACCTGCTGTGCCACCGAAGCGGTAGAATAGCTTCCCGCATTGCAAACCGTAATGCCATATTCACGCGCGGCAACCACATCAATGTTATTGTAGCCGGTGGCAAAAAGACCGATATAACGAAGATTCGGGCATGCTTTCATCACGTCTCGCGTGATCTGCGATTTATTGCACAAAACAGCGTCTGCGTCGCCAATTCTCTCGATCAGCTCTGACTGTGCTGTCAAAGGATAGGGAATCACTTCTCCGAACTGTTTCAAAACAGAGAGATCAATATCTCCTTTGGTAACTGTTTTGGCGTCTGTGATAACAATTTTCATATTTGTTTTCCTTATCATCATACATCAAGATCCAGTCTGCAAAGGTCTTCATATGTCTCGCGCTTGACCGCAAGTTTTTCAAATCCTTTGCCGACCAGCAGGATTGCAGGGCGGGGAAGTCTATTATAGTTTGATGCCATGGCATAATTGTATGCACCTGTTGTCAGCACAGCAATCAAATCGCCTCTTTGCGGTTTGGCAATTCTAACATCTTCTTGAATCAAATCTCCGCTTTCACAGCATCGACCGGCAATCGTGCATAGATAATCTTCGGGCTCACCAACTTTATTGGCTGTCATGACGGTATATTCTGAACCATACAAAGCATAGCGAGGATTATCAGCCATGCCGCCGTCAACCGATACGAAGTTTCTAAAACCGGGAATCTCTTTGACAGAACCGACTGTGTAAAGTGTTGTTGTGGTGTCTGCCACAATACTGCGACCCGGCTCCATCAAAATAGTGGGCATGGAAAGAGAGAGTCTTTCACAAGCCGATTTCACATGTGTTGCCACAAGACGGATGTTTTCGGCAATATTGATAGCAGGATGCGACTCCACATAACGAACACCGAAGCCGCCACCAAGGTTTAAGATTTTTGCTTCATAACCAAGCTGTAACTTGATATCCGCCATAAATTTCAGCATACTGTCAGCTGCATCGCAAAAAGGCTGACAGTCAAAAATCTGTGAGCCGATATGACAATGAAACCCGCAAAGTTCTATACTTTCAAGCGAGAGGGCATATTCGGTAATTGCTTTCGCTTGACCTGTAGCAATGGCTTTGCCGAATTTGGAATCAACACTTCCTGTCATAATGGCTTTATGCGTATGGGGATCGATGCCGGGTGCAATACGCAGAAGAATCTTTTGCTTGATTCCATGTTCTTCTGCAATTCGATTCAGTGAAACAAGCTCATCTTCATTGTCCACAACGAAATAGCCAATGCCCGAACGGATGGCAAAATCAATGTCCTCATCAGTTTTGTTGTTGCCGTGGAAAAAGGCTTTTTCCATCGGAAATCCTGCGCGCAGAGCGGTATAAAGCTCTCCGGGAGAGACAATATCAGTTCCCATGCCACATTCGCCCACAAGGCGGTAAATGCCTGTGAAGGAAAGCGATTTGGAGGCAAACAGCGGCATCGATCCCTCACCGAAGCATTCTTTCATGGTATTTACGTAAACACCGCAGTTTTCACGCAGTCGATCCACATTCAAAACGAATAACGCTGTACCGTAACGCTCAGCAAGATTAACCGTATCGTGATCTGCTATGGTTAAATGTCCTTTTTCATTAACAGAAAGATAGGGATAAAGCATACTATAATTCCTTTATTTTAATCTAATCGCATTTTTTTACTCGGCAACCATATCGGAAATGGTATAGAGTCCCGCGCGTTTATC
Organism: Clostridia bacterium; assembly: GCA_017532025.1. Classification (GTDB taxonomy): domain Bacteria; phylum Bacillota; class Clostridia; order Oscillospirales; family CAG-272; genus RGIG1993. The sequence goes on from JAFXJX010000053.1 coordinate 2,145, forward strand.
AACAAGATAAGCAGCCGCCGCAACAGCACCTTCTGCGAAAAGTGATCTGCTGTGCGCCTCGTGCTTGAGTTTGAGTGTTTGTGTTCCGGTGGCAATGATCACTTCATGCTCCCCAACTACATTGGCAAGACGAAGTGCCGAAATACCAATCTCGTTCTTATCGCGTTTGCGCATTCCGCTTCTTCCCGAATAGACATATGCGTCGGGTCTTACCTGACATACAGCATCGGCAAGCATCAAAGCTGTGCCGCTGGGAGCATCGAGCTTATTCACGTGATGCGTTTCCACAATTTCAATATCCGCATCAGGGAAAAGCTTTGCCGCAGTTTTCACAAAGCTGCAGAGAGTTGCAATACCGAGCGACATATTGGCAGAGAAGAATACGGGAATTGTTTTTGCCGCTTCTTCAATCATAGCTTTTTCCTCTGCATCGTGTCCTGTTGTGGCAATGACAACGGGAATCTTACGCTCGATGGCGTAAGGAAGCAGTTCCTTTACCGCGGTATGGTGTGAAAAATCAATGATAACATCAGCACTTCCGTCATATTCGGAAAGAGAGGAAAAAAGATTGTCTTCCTCTTTGGCATTGATATCTACCATCGCAGCAAGGGAAGCGTTGCAGTAGTGCTCGCACACAAGGCGAGTGATCTCAATACCCATTTTTCCAAGTGCGCCATTTACAATAACCTTCATTTTGTATAGCCTTTCTGAAAATCAAACGTTAATGCCTTGTTCGCGCATTGCTTCAAGCAGTTTTTCTTCGGCAACTTTTTCCATAGGAATCAAGGGCTCACGCAGATAGTTTTCGCAGAAGCCCATAGCAGCCATTGCGGCTTTAACAGGAATAGGATTGACATCCGAGAAGAGCGCGCCGATCAGCTTGTGCATTTCAAACTGAAGTGCAGCAGAGCCTTTTACATCACCTTCTGCAAAACGAGCATAGATATCATGTGTCTTTTCAGGCAGAAGATTGGAAAGAACCGAAATGACACCAACACCGCCAAGCGAGAGAAGAGGAACGATCTGGTCGTCATTACCCGAATAGAGATCAAGCTTATCTCCTACAAGCGCCATGGTTTCCACGATCTTGGAAAGATTGCCGTTGGCTTCTTTGATCGCAACGATATTGGGGTGATCGGCAAGCGCTGCAAAGGTTGCAGGCTCAATATTTACACCGGTTCTTGAGGGAACATTGTAGAGAATGATCGGGATCGAAACACTGTCTGCAATGCGGGTATAATAACGAATGAGACCTCTCTGAGAGGTTTTGTTGTAATAGGGTGTCACCACAAGCAGGGAATCCGCACCTGCTTCTTCCGCAAGAGTGGCAAGCTTGATGGCGTGTTCGGTATCGTTACTGCCTGTTCCCGCAATCAGAGGAACACGGTGGTTGATGCGCTTTGCGGCATACGCAATGGCGGCAATATGCTCTTCGTCATTGAGGGTAGATGCTTCACCGGTGGTGCCGCAAATGACTAGAGCGTCAATGCCGGAATCGATCTGCCAATCGATCAGCTTGCCAAAAGCGTCATAGTCAATGCCATCAGGTGTCAAAGGGGTAATCAATGCGGTAGCTGCCCCTGTAAAAACTCTTTTCTTGTTCATAAGTAAAATCCCTTTCTGCAATAAAAAAATAGCTGAAAACATCAGCTACCGTATAAAAACATTCTCTATTCAAAGAGAACAAATTTTTTATATACAATAGCACTCCGCTTTCGCGACAGTCCGGCAAATCTTATTTGACAGACCAGGCACGGAAACCCTCTGCGAAAATCCGCCCTTCGGCAACAGCCCCTTTTATTTTGACCTCTATGCAGAGAGAGTTTTATGTCAAAATGACTCTTGGCATATTGCGCCTCTATTATTTTATTACATATTATCACATAATAGTTATAATGTCAACCGATTCTGTGATATTTTCTTTGGGTGATAATGAATTTTTGTACCCAAACAAGAGGGAGGCAAATAACCACCCTCTCAAAAAAAGTTAGAGATGAGAATCTTTTTTCTTGCGTATTACTTTGTATAAAATATATTTTTGAAAAAACAAAAAGGAAACCGAAAATAGAAGTGAACATGTAATTAAGCCGAACCAAACCGACCAAAGAGATTTTTCAAGGTGCGGGGATATTTGGCGACTTACCAAAGCTCCTATTATACCACCACAGGAAACTCCTACAGTTGTGTAAATCGCAGGGGAGATTTTCTCATTTTTAGCTCTTGCTGTATATCTTTTAAAAACAATGTTGATTAGAACAATAATTTCGTAGAAAACTACACAAAAAGCCGATAAAATAAGCAAAGAAGGAAGCGATGATACCTGAAACCTCTTAAACGATTCAGTAATAACAAGGTATGATAAAACGACGCACAGGTATAACGTAGTACTTCCAAAGAAAAGCATCGTTTTCGAGTATGGGTCTTTATCCACTCTACTGAAGAATAAGAGAATTATATATGTAACAAAAACAATGCTCCAAAACCATATCCGTGTTAGTAACATAGGAAGAGAGAAGACAAACAAAATAAAAAATATTGAAATATATCCAACTAGATCGTCTTTTTGGGTAGTGGTTTTGTCTGTTTCGAGTTTTTTGGTTGTTATCCTCTTTGACGGACATGCATATTCATAAATTTCGTTTTTCATATAATTAACGTGTTCCTTTAATTTAAGTGGAGTTCTCCTGAAATATTCTATCACAATTTATAGGTTAAATCAATAGTTATCCAGCAGTGATTCTATAAAACATTGAAAACCGTAGATACTCTCGCTACTAACTCAAATGTACGATCCCCCCCTCTCGCTATGTGAGAGGGGGGGATCGTACATCATTTAAACATCCCGTAAGTTGCCGTATTGCCGAGAATATTTTCAATCTCCAACAGTCGATTGTATTTCGCAAGCCTTTCACCGCGGCAGGGAGCACCGGTTTTGATCTGTCCTGCATTCAAAGCCACTGCTAAGTCAGCAATAAAGGAATCGGTCGTTTCGCCGCTTCTGTGGCTGATAATGGCATTATAGCGTCCTTGTTGGGCTGTACATACGGCATTGATCGTTTCGGAAAGAGAACCGATCTGATTCGGCTTGATCAAAACAGCATTGGCAGCCGAGAGGGAAATGCCTTTTTGAATTCTTGACACATTAGTAACAAAAAGGTCATCTCCCACAATTTGAATATCGCCCTTGCGTTCGGTAAAGGTACGGAAGGAATCCCAATCTTCTTCATCAAAAGGATCTTCAATCGAAAGAATGGGATATTGTGAGAGCAGTTTTTCATAGTATTTAAGAAGTTCTTCACTTGTCATCACGGTATCTTTTTTGGGAAGATGATAGTCATTCCCGTCTTTCCATTCGGATGCTGCAACATCAAGCGCAAGGTAGATGTCTTTGCCCGGGACATATCCCGCCGCCTCAATGGCATCGGTAATGAGTCCAAGGGCTTCTTCGTTGCTTTTCAGATTGGGAGCGAAACCGCCTTCATCACCAACCGAAACCGAAAGACCTTTTCCTTGCAAAATCTTCTTCAGTGCAAAATAAGTTTCGGTTCCCATTTTCATTGCCTGTGCCATAGAATGAGCGCCTGTTGGCATGATCATAAATTCCTGTACATCCAAATTGTTGGAGGCGTGTGCGCCGCCGTTGAGAATGTTCATAAGAGGCACGGGCATCATTCTCGCATTGATACCGCCCAAGAAACGGAAAAGGCCTATATTGTACGACAATGCAGCTGCTCTTGCTGATGCCAAAGATACGGCAAGAATGGCATTGGCACCGAGTCTTTTCTTATTCTCGCTACCGTCTTTTTCTATGAGTTTTCGGTCAATTTCAAAAATATCGGTAGGATCTGCTCCTACAATTGCTTCTTTCAATTCAGAGCCAACGGCATTGCAAGCCGCGTACACACTCTTGCCGCCAAAGCCTTCGTCACCATCTCGCTTTTCATGTGCTTCAAACTTTCCTGTTGATGCACCCGACGGCACAGATGCAATTCCGATACTACCGTCTTCCAAAACAACCTTTGCTTCGACGGTTGGGATTCCACGCGAGTCAAATATTTGTCTGCCGCTCACAGACTTTACTTTTCTTGATACCAAATGTGTCATATTCATTTCTCCTTTTTTGGGATAGTATTGGTTGATTTTTCTTCCTCTATCCCTTTCCGTATCGCTATATTAAAAATTTTATTTCAAAAGTATTTACAAAAGTTTTTTTTATGGTATAATATTAGAGTAAAAATCAAACATTGTAATTGATTGAGTTACAAAAACTGCCTGCAATTGGAGATTCAACTATGGAAGTAGAAATCAGTTTCAAATTGTTACTGAAAAGCCTTTTCAAGCATTTGTGGACAATTCTGTTAATCGTTTTGGTCGTTGCTATTTTAACAGCTGTTTACACTTATTTTTTCATGACACCTGTGTATATGGCCAAAACTGCATCGAACTTGTTGGTAAATGACTTAAACGCCACGCAGGGAAGCAATCTTAACACAACCATCGGTATGATGAGTACCTACGCCACTAAAGTCAAATCAGACGAAACCATGCAAACTGCCAGCAACATGATTGCAAACGGTCAGATTTCCCCCGAAGATTTGCGTGAACTCATCTCGGTCAGTTTTGAAAAAGACGGAACCATTCTGTATATTTCCGCTATCTATACCGACCCTGTGAATGCGGCACGGATTGCCGATGCTGTTACACAGGCTGCAAAGTATTCAATGTCCGGCGTTCAATGGGAAATCACCAACACTGCTGTGGTACCCGAGGATCCCGTTACACCCGATATCATAAAGAATGTGGGAATCGTGGCTGTCCTTGCCCTTGTATTGAGTTACGGCTTTTTCCTATTGATGGATATTTATAACACAAGAATTGTTTCGGAAGATCAGCTTTCCGCCGTTCTTGAAGTACCGGTTATTGGTACAATTCCCATGGTAGAGACTGTATCGAAACCGAGTTTGGACAAGGAGGACGTTCCAAATGGCAAATAAAAAGCAAACTGTTACTTCGCCGGAGCTTATTTTGGTTGATAATCAAACACAATTTGTTGCCAGTGAAGCTTTTAAGTCGTTAAGAACGAATCTTCTTTCGATCCTTTCTTCGCATGATGAAGCATGCAAAGTAATTTGTTTTACAAGCCCTGAAACAGGGGATGGAAGCACATTGAACTGTGTTAACATTGCACTTTCATTTGCCCAAATAGGCGCCAAAGTTCTTCTGATCGACACCGATATGCGTAACCCGAAAATCCACCGTTTCTTCAGTGTTGCGGCTGCCCCCGGTCTTTCTGAATGTCTATCGGCAAATTCTGAATTGCAAGACGCAACCGTAGTATCTCCTGTAATTCCCAATTTGGCAATTCTTCCTGCGGGAAATACACCGCCCAATCCTACCGAATTGATTCTTTCTGCGCGATTCAATCAATTGTTAAACACGGTCAGCGATATGTATGATTACGTTTTCATTGATGCGCCTCCCGCTTGCGTTGTCACAGATGCGGCTGTCATCAGTCAAAAAACCTTAGGGGCTATTTTGGTTTGCAGAAGCGGTCATACCAAAATCGATGTGGCAAAAAAAGCCAAACATATCATTGAACAGGGCGGGGGAAAGATTCTCGGAACAATCTTAAACGGTATTTCACACAAAAACAAATAAAACAAAAGAGTCTTATCTGTCTTGCTTGTGGCTAGACAGATAAGACTCTTATTTTGCCTGATTCATCACGCACACGCGCACCGCCTTTTCTTCAACAGAAACCGAAAGCTCATCGTAAGAGAAAATCTCTCCGTCGGCACAAATGTTTCCAATATTGTGAAACACAACCGATTTGACTCGTTTATAATTGAGAAAAGAAGCATACTTGTGATGCAATGTACCATCACTCAGAATATGTTTTCCTTTTCTGTAGCCAAGAAAGAAGGTTAAGAACTTAAATCTTGATATTTTTTTAACTGTCAAAAACTCAAGAAGACCATCATTAAGTTCTGCACGGGGAGCACATTTGAAACCGCCGCCGTAATAACCACCGTTTGCCACAAGACAAAGGAGAAGCTTGGAAGAAATAGCCTCGGTATTACCGTTTTCATCTGTTACAGTTAACGACATTTTTTTGCCCATCGGTTTCAACAACGAAAGAAACACACTAACCATGTAGGCAGCGCTACCTTTAAAAATCTTGCATTTTTTCACCTTTTGGGTGAGACAAACGACATCACAGTCAAATCCAATATTGATTTCATTGACTGCATATTTTTCGTTGAATCGAATCAAGTCAATTGTATGTGCTTGGTTATGTTCGTCTTCAGAAAAGTTTCTGGCAAAATCATTTCCTGTGCCAAACGGATGAATATACATAACCATTTTTTCCGAACAGCCGGACGCCATCAAAGCATTGATTGATTCAAACACACTTCCGTCGCCACCGTACACATGTATTTCAGCTGAAGGATCTGAAGCACAAATCTCACGAATCATTTCAACAGCATGCCCAGCATACTCGGTTTTGAAAACACGAGCATCTTCAACATCAATCACGGAGGGTGTTTTGGGGGCGTTTATAATCACATAGCGATTCATTACAGCTCGCAGTTGTTGACAGTTCTCGGGAAGGGAAGAACGTCTCGGATGTTGGCAACACCTGTCAGATACATAACGCAACGCTCAAAACCAAGACCAAAACCGGCGTGTCTTGCAGAACCGTACTTGCGAAGATCAAGATAGAAATCGTAGCTATCCTTATCAAGACCAAGCTCTTCAATTCTTGCGGAGAGTTTTTCAAAATCGTCTTCTCTCTGCGAACCACCGATAATTTCACCAATACCGGGAACGAGACAGTCCATAGCGGCAACAGTTTTGCCGTCTTCGTTCAGCTTCATGTAGAATGCCTTGATCTCTTTCGGATAATCGGTAACAAACACAGGGCGTTTGAATACTTCTTCTGTCAGATATCTTTCATGCTCGGTTTGAAGATCGCAGCCCCAATATACCTTGTACGCAAATTTATCATTATTCTTTTCAAGAATCTCAATTGCCTCGGTATAGGTAACATGCCCAAACGCGGAATTTGCCACATGATTCAAACGGTCAAGCAATCCCTTATCCACAAAAGAGTTGAAAAAGTTCATTTCTTCGGGCGCATTTTCAAGTACATAATTGATAATATACTTGAGCATATCTTCTGCAATCTGCATATCGTCTGTAAGATCGGCAAATGCCATTTCGGGTTCGATCATCCAGAACTCAGATGCATGGCGTGTGGTGTTGCTGTTTTCTGCGCGGAAGGTAGGACCAAAGGTATAAATATTACGGAATGCCATTGCAAAGGTTTCACCATTCAGCTGTCCACTTACCGTAAGATTGGTCTTTTTGTTATAGAAATCTTGCGAAAAATCAACTTTTCCATCAGGCGTCTTAGGCAAGTTTTCAAGATCAAGGGTCGTAACCTGGAACATTTCACCCGCACCCTCACAGTCACTGCCTGTAATAATTGGCGTATGCACATACACGAATCCTTTTTCTTGGAAGAATTTGTGGATTGCATATGCGGCAAGCGAACGAACACGGAACACAGCTTGGAAGAGATTAGTTCTCGGACGAAGGTGTGTAATTGTACGCAAATATTCAATCGAATGACGCTTTTTCTGAAGGGGGTAATCCGGAGTCGAAGCACCTTCACAAACAACAGAGCTTGCCTGAATTTCAAATGGCTGCTGTGCGCCGGGAGTGGCAATAAACTTTCCTTCGACAATAACAGCAGAACCGATATTCAGTTTGGCAATTTCCTGAAAATTATCAAGTTCACTTGCATAAACAGCCTGAATGGGGGTAAAAAACGTTCCGTCTGCAATCACCAAAAAACCAAATGCGTTGGAAGCGCGGTTGGAACGAAGCCAACCACCGATGCGAACGGTTGTATCATAGAATTTTTCTCTTTCTTCAAAGAGCTCACGAACAGTAATAAGATGTTCCATACTGATTCCTTCCCAGAGTCGAAGGCTCGTAAATAAACCGCGACTCATTTGCCAAAATATATATCAATTCGCTATTTCTGTTACCAATTTGGATCAAACAGAACATTTCGAATCGTTTTTCAAATCATTATAACACAGTCAAAAAATAAAATCCATAGTTTTTTTATTTTTTTTTAAAAAAAAGAAAAAAAGATAGCAAAAGAATAAATAACTTACAAAAAAAACTTGCAAATCTTACCGATATGGAGTATAATAAGATATGTAAAAAAAGGAGGGATTGCCTTGTTCAGATATCATTGGAGCCGTTTGCGTATTGAACTTCATGTTAAAACATACGAAGGAGTTTCCGAAGAAAAGATTACACAGTATTTTTTCCTTCCGTCAGAACTGGAAGCAGAGCCTACTGTTTCGATTGCCGGCAAGGGATTTCTTGACTATGTTTTGACGATTCAGATGATGAATGAAAATGAAGTTGTCTTATTTGATGCTATGCGTTCTGATAACGAAATGCTCAATTTGGATTGCTACGAGAGTAAGGGTGTTTTGATTCTGCACGAGGGTGACACCCATAAAACACCTACGATCAATGTTTCGTACAACAAGAGTTATTGGTACGAAGTCTCGATTGAGTAGTTTGGGATATCCCGCATTTTTTGCGTTATTTTTAATTCAAACGGAGAACATCAATGAAAAAAACTTTACTGCGTAATTATGCCAAACTCATTGCAAGAGTTGGTGGTAACATCAAAAAAGGACAGACTGTTATCATCAATGCTCAGCTTGACCAGCCCGAGTTTATCAAGATTCTTGTTGAAGAATGCTACAAAGCTGGCGCTTCCAACGTTACAGTCGATTGGAGCTATCAGCCTCTTGCTAAGGTTAATACCAAATATCGCTCCTTGAAGGTGATGTCAAAGATTGAGAATTGGGAGCTTGCTAAGCTGCAGCACCACGTTGACACACTTCCTGTCAGACTTCATATCGTATCCGACGATCCCGATGGTCTCAAAGGTATCAACCAAGATAAAATCGCCAAAGCAAGCAAAGTACGTTATCCCATCACCAAGCCTTACTCCGATCAAATGAAGAGCCGTTATCAGTGGTGTATTGCCGCAGTTCCGGGTGCCGCTTGGGCAAAGAAAGTGTTTCCCGATCTTTCCAAGTCACGTGCTGTTGAAAAGCTTTGGGAGGCCATTCTTCACACTGCAAGAGCTGACGGAGAAGATCCTATTGCGGCTTGGGAAGCACATAATGCTGATCTCAAAAAGCGTTATGACTATCTGAACTCTCTCGGTATTGTAGCACTTGAATACAAGTCCTCTAACGGTACGGATTTGCGCGTTGGCATGATTCCCAATTCTGTTTTCCACGGCGGTGGAGACACCTCTCTTATGGGCAACTATTTTAATCCCAACATTCCTTCTGAGGAGGTATATACCTCTCCCAAACGCGGCGAAGCAGAGGGTATTGTATATGCTACCATGCCTCTTTCTTATCAAGGTGAACTGATTGAAAACTTCAGTATGCGTTTTGAGGGCGGTAAAGTTGTGGAAGTTCACGCAGAAAAGAATGAAGAACTTCTCCAGAAAATGGTTACCATGGACGAAGGTGCAGCTTATCTCGGTGAGTGCGCACTCGTGCCTTTCACATCTCCCATCAATCAGACAGGTATTCTTTTCTACAATACTTTGTTTGATGAAAATGCACGTTGCCATCTTGCGCTTGGTGCAGGTTTCCCCGAAACCATCAAAGACTTTGATCAGTATACATTGGAAGAATGCCGCGCTATGGGCATCAATGAATCGATGATTCACGTTGACTTTATGATCGGCTCTGAAGATTTGTCGATTATTGCCGAAACCAAAGACGGAAATAAAGTTCCGATCTTTACGAACGGTATTTGGAGCTTTTGATTCAAGTTAAGAAGGGAATTGTTTCACCATGAAAAAAGGAATCTCGAGTTATTGCCTTTCTCCTGCCATGGCAAAAGGCGCATCGATTTATGATGTCATTGATTTTGCGAAACATATCGGTTGTGAACACATTGAATTTGTTCCTTTTTATACACCCTTTGTTTTGGAAAAAGAAAATCGAATTGATGAAGCGTATATTGACAGTGTTAGAAACCATTGTTTTGATGTCGGTCTTGGTATTTCAACATACTCGGTCAATGCCGATTTGATCAATGAGAATCCTGACGTAAGAAAAAGCGAGATTCATCGCGTCAAGCTTCATATTGATGCCGCAGAGCGCTTGGGGCTCAAATGGATGCGTCACGATATCGCATCATTCCGCAGACCTTTTGAATCCAACACACCGGAGAACTTTGAAAAAGAATTTCCGTTAATGGTTGACGGCATTCGTGAGTTGTATGAGTATGCAGATAACAAAGGAATTGCTACTACACTTGAAAATCACGGATTCTTTTGCAATGGTGCTGATCGCATCATTCGTCTCATCAATGCTTCGGGATGCCCGAATTTGAAAATGACGATGGACGTTGGTAACTTCGTTTGTGTAGATGAAGATCCGGTTGCCGCCGTCAAAAAATGTCTGCCTTATGCCGCCATCATTCATTTCAAAGACTTCTATATCAGAGATAAAAAGAGACTACCCGGACAGACTGAAATGTTCAACTGCAACAACGGCAGTTGGTTTGAAACTTTAAGTGGAAAAATGCTGCGCGGATCTATTCTCGGTCAAGGCGATCTTGATATTCCCGCTATTGTGGAACTGATCAAATCAAGTGGATTTGACGGATACCTTTCGCTTGAATTTGAAGGCATGGAAGAATGTCATCAGGGAACCTCCATTTCGTTCAACATGACAAACGCGCTGTTTGGTTAACTTTTATTTTCCAAATATAGCAGGGGTGTTGCTTTTGCAACAGCCCCTGTTTACATACCCAAAAGGAGAATCCCATGGAATTCAATCAGAATTTAATTGAAAAAGAAATATCGCGCGAAATAGTATTTAACGGCAAGATTTTTAAGATTGCCAAGTGCAAAGCCGAGCTTTGCAATCACCAAATCGTTGACAGAGAAATCATGCTTCACAGCGGTGGCGTTGGTATTCTTCCTGTTGATGAAAACAAAAACGTTCTCCTCGTTCAACAGTATCGCTACGGTGTGTCTTCTTTTTTATGGGAGATTCCGGCAGGTAAACTTGAGTACGGAGAAGATCCCTACGAATGTGCAGTTCGTGAGCTTTCTGAGGAAACCGGATGTAGCGCAGGCACAATTGAATCGTTAGGCAAATTGAATCCATCTCCTGCCATTATGAGCGAAATTATACATCTTTACTTAGCGACTGATTTGAAAAATGGTAACAAGCATTTAGATGCCGATGAATTTTTGGATGTAGTACGTGTTCCGTTTGACCAAGCCATTCAGATGGTCTTGTCCGGAGAAATCACAGATGCTAAGACACAAATTGCACTTCTAAAAGCAAAAGATTTGTTATCTCCCTCCGTATAATAGTATAAAAAACCAATCCGCAAACGCAGATTGGTTTTTTATTATTGTTTTTTCTTTTGAATTTTTGCGATAAAAAAGCCATCATGCCACTCGTTTGGAAGAAGAGTGAGAGAACCATTTTGTGATGTAAAGTTCAGAGAATCGGACTGATAGGAAAAATCAACCATTTCAAAATCATGCTGTTCATTGATAAAGCGATTCACAACCTCCTCATTCTCCTTCTTGTTAATCGTACAGGTAGAATAGAGAAGAATACCATCATCTGTTAAATAGTTAGATGCCGATTCAAGAATCTGATATTGCAGCTCAGGAAGTGCGTTGACCTCGGAAATAGCCTTATATCGTATCTCAGGCTTTTTTGAAATGACGCCAAGCCCGGAGCAGGGGACATCGCAAATAACTCTGTGAGCTTTATTTTTCAGTTCAGGACGCGTTACGGTACCGTCATGACAAATCGTTCGAATCCAATCAAAGCCAAGACGCTTTGCGCCTTTTTCAACAAGAGATAGCTTACTCTCATGAAGATCGCATGAGATAATCTCTCCAATATACTCGTCTTCTGCGCTTTTTTGTCGGTAAAGCATCAAATTAGCTGCAGAAAAGCTCTTTCCACCTGGGCAGGAACAAACATCAACCACAGTCATTCCGGGCCGCGGATCAAGCACAAGACTTGTAAGCTGTGATGCAATATCTTGGACAAAAGCCTCGCCTTTTTCCAGGAAAACCTGAGATGAGACAGAAAAGCTTTCAAGCATTCTTACGGCAAAAGGAAGCGGAGCTACCGCAGTAGCATTTAGATTGTATTTTGAAATAAAACTATCCGGTGTGTGTAAATTGGCATTGACTTGAAGCGTCAGGCGCGGAATTGTATTGTACGCCGAAAGAATATCTTCTGTTGAATCGTCATACTGTTCAAGCAGCAAAGCGCAGAGATCACGATTTACCGAATAAAAAACAGATAAATACTCTGCGCGATCAGAGCAATTGGGATACTTAATTTCATTCTCAGAAACGCGTCTTAAAACCGCATTGATAAACCCTTTCGCGCGAGAAGCAAAGCGGGAAGCCATTTTTACAGCTTCCGAAACCGCTGCACTATTCGGAATTTTATCAAGAAATTTAATTTGGAAAATAGCAAGACGCAAAATCAGTACAACGGATTTGTCCAACCGCTTGACTGACTTTCTGGTATATTGTTGTATAAGGTAGTCAAGTGTTATCTGTCTTTCTATCACACCATATACAAGCTGCGTGTAAAAATCTCGCTCTCTATCATCAAAACAGTATTTTTTGATTCCGTTTGAGAGGGCAATATTCGAAAACTGCTTTTCCTTTTCACACAACAAAAGTGTTTCGTAAGCGGCAAGTCTTGCGGTCATCAGTCGCGCCTACCAAAAATCAAAATCAGTCGAAGCAACTGTAACAATGATACCACAAGGGCTGCCACATACGTCATTGCAGCAGCGGTCAAAACCTTACGTGCTCCTGCACGCTCTTCTTCTTTCAAGATACCTTGCTCGTTGATGATTGCAAGTGCTCGACGGCTGGCATTGAATTCAACCGGGAGTGTGACCAACTGAAAGAAAGCAACCGCGGCAAAAGCGATGATACCCGAATAAACAAAGACCATTCCCAGGTTGCCCATCGTTTCATATATAGCTGTAATCAAAACACCGGCAAAGATCAAAAGAAACGAAATTCTCGAGCAAAAGTTAGTCGATTTTACAATTGCATTACGGAACACAATTGGCTTATACTCCTCAGCATACTGAATCGCATGACCACACTCATGTGCGGCAACGCCAATGGCGGCAACCGAGTAGCTGTTAGCAACAGATTCTGACAAACGAATTACGTTGGCACGCGGATCATAATGGTCTGTCAAATGTCCAGAAATCACTTCCAAGCGAACATGAGAAAGTCCATTTCGGTCAAGAATCTGACGGGCAGCAGACAAGCCTGTGTGTCCCTTTAACGAATAAACCTTATCATATTTAGCAAAAGTACTTTTAACTTTAAATTGAGCCCAAATTGAAATAATCATACATAGAAACAGCGTTCCGTATGAAACATAGAAATACCACATATCAAATCTCCTTGTAAAATCAGAATGATTCTAAAACATCTCCCACTTGAATTCTTCTTCCGTTGATATAATCAGATGCTTTCATGCGGGATTTTCCTTCCGGCAACACAGCTCGTACGGAAAGAACACCATCGTTGCATTTTACAGCAATACAGCCTTTATCCAAACTCAAAACCTCGCCGCAAACAGCATTCGGATGCGCTTTGAGCAAAGTATCTGAATCGGGAAGCACACGACAATCAATCACTTTCAGCATTTTTCCATTGTGCCTGCAGTAAGCAAGCGGAAACGGCGAAAGACCTCGAACCTGATTGAAAACAGTATATGCGCCTTGCGAAAAATCTATCCTGCAGTCTTGGTTCTCAATTTTGGCAGCATAGGTAGCAAGCGAATCATCTTGCTTTTTCGGAACAATCATACCGTCTTTTAATTTTGATAGTGTGGAAATCAAAAGGGAAGAACCGATTTCAGACAAACGATCATGAATAGATTCAAAATTATCTTCTTCGGTAATGTCTGTTTTGGCAACCTCAAGCATATCCCCCGTATCCAAACCTTCTGCCATGTACATGGTTGTTACACCAGTTTCTTTTTCCCCTTCAATCAAAGCACGCTGCATAGGTGCCGCGCCACGGTATTTGGGAAGTAATGAACCGTGAAGGTTAATGCAACCGTATTTTGGATAATCGAGAACATATTTCGGTAAAATCTTGCCGTAGGCAACAACCACAATGGCATCAGGCTTCAAGAGATCCAGTGTATCCTGAAAACTTCCATCTTTCAGCGTGGTAGGTTGGAACACAGGAATGTTCTTTTCGATGGCTGCCATTTTTACCGCCGATGGCGTTAGAGTCATGTGACGACCTTTGGGTTTATCAGGCTGTGTTACCACACCAATAACCTCAAAGTTTTCTGTCAGCACAAGAAAGGGAAGCACAGCAAAATCGGGTGTTCCCATAAAAAGGATTCTCATATCATCACTCCCTTTATCAGGATTACGATTCAAGATCAGCACCGCCGGCTCTGATTTCTTCAGGGGTCAGCATTTTCTTAGCAACATCCGAGTACAGAATTCCATCAAGATGATCGATTTCATGGCAGAATGCCTTTGCCAGCAAACCTGTTCCTGTCACGCAAAAATGCTTGCCTTCGCGATTGGTTGCCTCTACCGTGACTTTCATCGGTCGCTCGGTCAGACCGCATTTTCCCGGCAGAGAAAGGCAACCTTCTCTTGTTCTTTGTAATCCGGAAGTCTCAACAATCACAGGATTGATCAATTCAATCAGCTGTCCCGGCTCACATTCAATAACCACCACACGGCGAAGAACGCCAACCTGTACAGCGGCAAGTCCAACGCCTTCAGCGTGACGCATCGTTTCTGCCATATCATCAAGTAATGTTAGAATACGATCGTTAATTTCTGTTACAGGACGGCTTCTTTTTCTTAAAATAGGATCTTTTTCAGTCAAAATGGTCAACAATGCCATGATCCTTCACCTCTTTCTTTGAATTAAATTAAGTTTTTATAATGAGTTGGGATTGATATCTATTGCTACGGTAACACGTTTTCCAAACTTCGACATTGTTTCATTGAGAACAGTGCGGAATAGTGCACGTGTTCGTTTATTCGATTTACATTTAACCACAAAACGCATTCGATATGTTTCTTTCACCTTATACACAGGGGCTTCAAACGGTCCAAACACCACAAGCTTGACATCGTTAAACTCATTCTGCAGATAGTGACTCAGTTTTTTTTCAATTTCAACTACTGTTTTTTGCAAAAAGATTTCATCCCTAGAAGCAATGCCAATCAATGCCATATCACAAAAGGGCGGAAAAACAAAAGATCTGCGAATTGAAATTTCGTCTTCGTAAAACGCCGAATAATCTTGTGTTGCCGCAAGAAGCAGGGAAGGATGATCGGGATTATATGTTTGGATCACCGCTCTGCCGTGTTTTGATGAACGTCCCGCGCGACCGATTACTTGTGTTACCAATTGAAATGTTCTTTCGTTCGCCCTATAATCGTTGAGATACAGCGTTGTATCTGCGAGCAGAACACCCACAAGTGTTACATTGGGAAAATCATGACCTTTTGTTACCATCTGTGTGCCGAGCAGTATGTCTGCTTTTCCCATTCGGAAGTCGGACAGCATCGCATCATATGAAAATTTTTGTGCTGTGGTATCGGCATCCATGCGCATAACACGGCTATCCGGATATTCCTGTTCCAGGTTTTCTTCAGCAAACTGCGTACCGAACCCAACAAAAGCGAATGCGTTCGAGCCACATTCCGGGCATATTGGCGGAATATTCTGTGTATAACCGCAATAATGACACACAAGACTTCCTTGTCGGTTTTTAACATGGTGTGTCAGCGAAACACTACAGTGTGGGCAGGTGACCACATAACCACACATGGGACAGTGCAGGAAATTATGATAACCTCTTCGGTTGATAAAGAAGACGCTTTGTTCACAGTGAGAAAGATTTTCTGTCAATGCATTTTTTAATATAGAACCAACAAGGGATGTGTTGCCCATGGCGGTATCGGCTCGAAGATCGGTAATGATTGTTTCGGGCAGCGGCGCGCCGGTTGCCCTTTTTTTCATCTCTACCAAATGATACGATCCATTCTTGGCTTTATAATAGCTTTCAAGAGAAGGTGTTGCCGAGGAAAGTAACAAAAGGGCATTGTGGTAAGAAACACGGTACCTTGCTACATCGATGGTATGATAGCGCGGATTTTGATCGGACTTATAGGTATGCTCATGCTCCTCATCAATGACAATCATACCAAGGCGCGAAAACGGAGCAAAAATTGCCGAACGCGTACCGATACAAAGATCAATCTCACCATTTTGAATTCGCCGCCATGCATCGTGTTTTTCGCCTGCTGAGAGTGATGAGTGAAGCACAGCTACACGTTCGTGATAATGTCCACAAAACGCAGCCACAGTTTGCGGCGTGAGAGAGATTTCCGGAACCAACAGAATCACTTGCTTTCCTTCTGCAATCACACGATCGATTGTTTCTTTGATGACGCGAGTTTTTCCGCTTCCCGTGATGCCGTGAAGCAATACCGCCTCAGGCTTACCTGTGTGAAGATGCAACAAAATTTCGCTCAGCGCATTCTCCTGACATTGATTGAGAGGCGGAAGACTCTCAGTATTTCCTGCGCTATGATAAGGATTACGGTAGCATTCTTCTTTGATTTGAACAACCAAACCTCGCTCAATCAAAGGTTTAATTTGACGAGGTAAAACCGAAAGTTCATCACGAAGAACACGCTCGGAAGTTTTCCCGTGTTCAGCAAGATATGCCATAATCTTGCGCTGATTTTCCGAACGCAGTTTAGCTTTTTCAAGCTTTTGTTCAACCAAATGAGGCGCAAAGGGAAGAGAGTAGTATGAAATATGCTTGATGTTGGATGACGAAGACACATCAGTTTGTATTTTTACATACCCAAGCCTAATCAAAGCCTCCAACATTTCACTCACTTCCGAACCGTATTCTCGCTTCAGCATGGCAAATGTGGGATTCTTTTTTTCACGGATATATGAATAGACGATCAAAGCCTTAAAATTCATATCCTCTTTGACAATTTCTTTATCGGTAATGCAATATACTTGCGTGGTTTTCGCAAGAAATGAATGCGGAATAACCGTTCTTACAGCATCACCAATCGAACAAAAAGTATACTCCTTCAAAAAAAAGCAAAGACCGATTTCTTCCTCATTCAACTTGATATTGGTATGCGATACGATGGGTTTCAGTTTTTCTATCTCATCCTTCTCGTAAAGTTTGTCAACCAATGCACTCACATGGCGGTTTCCTCCGCCAAAGGGAACAGTAACAATACTCCCACGTTCAGGAAGCTCCTCTGTCAAGAAGGGAACATAGTAATCATACACTCTATCATGATGAGAGGGCATCGAAAGTATATAAACTGATACAACCGGATATACCATAAAATTCCCTCCTTTTCTTTTTTACGAGAAGGAGCGCCTTATCACCCCGCGCAAGAGGATAGACGCTCCGTTTTTTATTATTCTTCTGTTTTACCCGGAATGGTTCCGTCAACACTAGGAGCGTTGGAAATGGTATAGTAACCATCATTGATTCTACGTATCGCGATCTTAACAGCCTTTTCATTGCGATACTCACTATCGATCAAAGAGATCAAAGACTTGTCAGTATCCTTTCTGGCAATCATTTCTTCAGCGATTTCACGCTGCTTTACATATTCGTCAGTTACAATTCTTGCACCTTTTGCGGTTGCAACAACGAGGGTATAACGGTTATATTTACCTTTGGTAAGTTCATTGATAGAAGGAGTAATCATATCAGTACCTCTTTCAAATATTTTTGATATTTATTGATAAAAATGATGCAAGATCATATTGTTTCTTTCGATCTTATGTTTTTCTGCTTCTACAATATGTCGAATCTCCTCGGCAGCTTTATCACTATGTCCTTCGTGATTGATCACGCAGTAGTGATACTCGGAAAGCGCTTTTAATTCCTCTTGAGCGCGAAGCAAACGTTTGGTAATATCTTCTTCTGAGTTGGTTCCTCTTGAACGAAGACGAGTTTCAAGAATCTCATAAGATGGCGGTAGAATCATAACCAATACCGCGTCCGAACGTATTTTTTTTAAATTCATCGCACCAACTGTTTCGATTTCCAAAACAACATTAACACCGTTTTCCAAAAGGCTGTTCACGGTGCTTTGCGGTGTTCCGTAATAATTCCCGCAGTATTCGGTGTATTCAAGCATATTACCGTCAGCAATCTGCAACAAAAACTCATCTTTGGAAACAAAACCATAGTGAACACCGTCAATCTCTCCGGGTCGGGGGGCTCTTGTGGTTAAGGATACGGAGAGAGAAAAGTTTTTCTTATCTTGAAGAATATGCGAAAGTACAGTACCTTTACCGCATCCGGAAGGCCCTGAAACAACAAGCAAAACACCTTTTTTATTGATTTCCATGTTTTTCCTTTCCTTCATTGTGAATTTGTCAATACACTTGGCTCAATAGCCGACAAAATCACATGCTTAGAATCGGTTACAATCACCGAGCGACATTTATGACCACATGTTACATCAATGGCAAGTCCTAGTTCCTTGGCTTCCTGCGCGAGGCGTTTCATGGGTGCAGAATCAAAGGAAGCAACAGAAACAATTCTTGCGGCATTGATCATGTTACCATATCCCACATCAATAAACTGCATATTCATCCCCCGTCATTCAAGGTTTTGAACCTGCTCACGAATCTTCTCAATTTCGCATTTGATATCGACTACACAATGTGCAATTTCAGCATCGTTACACTTGGAACCGATGGTATTGGTTTCACGATTCATTTCCTGAACAAGAAAGTCGAGTTTTCTGCCCACAGGTTCTTTCGATTTTAAAATCTCATCAAACGCATCAAAATGCGATGCCAAACGAACAAGCTCTTCATCAATCGCAATCTTATCTGCAAAAATAGCAGATTCGGTAAGAATGCGCTGTTCATCAATGTTAATTTGATAGCCTTCAAGAAGTTGCTTGATGCGTGTTTCAAGCTTTTCACGATGTTGCTGAACACACTCAGCACTGCGCTCGGAAATCTTAGCAACAATTCGCTTGATATTTTCTTTTTTCTCGTTCAGATCTCGACAAAGATTAGCACCCTCGCGCTCACGCATATCGCAAAACGCAGACAGCGCTTCGTCAACAAAGGGAAGAACTTCTGCCCAAATTTTTTCAAGATCTTCTTCAGGCTTGGTAACAATAAAAATATCACGATTAGCGGCAACACGCATTACGGAAATATCGTCCTTAAGACCAAACTGATCACGCAACGCTTCAAGAGCGTGAATATAACTCTCAACATAGGCAGAATCTAACGCAATGTCGCAACCGATATTCTCTACAATATCAACACCCAGCCAAAAATCAACCTTACCGCGGCTGATTCTGGTTTGAATGTAACTTTTAATCTTTTCTTCTAAGTAGGAGTAATTACGCGTAATTTTAATAGAGGGATCAAAATAACGGCTATTAACACTCTTGATCTCAACTGTGATATTCTTTCCTTCACAGGTTCCCGTGCTTCTGCCGTAAGCAGTCATACTTCTTGCCACGATACACCATCTCTTTCACTATTTCATATCCAAAGGGTACACAATAACCCAATTATGTTATATTATAAAATATATATAAGCTCTTGTCAAGACTTTTCTGTTTTATTTGCTCAAATTTACTTGACAAACCGGTAAAATGGTTTTATAATTCATAGGTAACTGTGAATCAAATATACCTTAAGGAGGTACTCCGAAATGAAACAATATAACGTTGGTATTATTGGTGCAACCGGTATGGTTGGCCAAAGGTTTTTATGTTTGCTTAAGAATCATCCCTGGTTTAAGGTAACCGCTCTCGTGGCAAGTGCCCGTTCCGCAGGCAAAACATACGAAGAAGCTGTTGGTTCAAGATGGAAGCTTGCTGAAGAAATGCCCGAAGAATTCAAATCCATGGTTGTGATTGATTCGGCAGATATTGCCTCGGTAGCATCTATGGTTGATTTTGTCTTCTGCGCTGTTGACATGAAAAAAGAAGATATCCGAGTCCTTGAAGAAACCTATGCCAAGGCCGAAATCCCGGTTGTGTCCAACAACAGTGCGCATCGTTGGACTCCGGACGTTCCTATGGTTATTCCCGAAATCAACGATTCTCATATAGACATTATCAATGCTCAGAGAAAAAGACTCGGCACCAAACGCGGTTTTATTGCTGTAAAACCCAATTGCTCAATCCAAAGCTACGTTCCTGCCTTGACACCTCTACTCAAGTATAGACCCAAGTTGGTTTTGGCAACCACATATCAAGCAATTTCCGGAGCAGGAAAAACCTTTAACGAATGGCCCGAAATGATTGATAATATCATTCCATACATCGGCGGTGAAGAAGAAAAGAGTGAACAAGAACCTCTTAAGATTTGGGGTTCAATCCAAGGGGATGAAATTGTCAAAGCTGACGCTCCTTTGATCACAACGCAGTGTATCCGTGTTCCTGTCACAGATGGTCACACATCCGCTGTTTTTGTTTCTTTCGAAAAAAAACCGTCTAAAGAGGAAATCATTAACGCTTGGGATTCATACAAAGGCGTTCCGCAAATGTTGAATTTGCCGTCCGCACCCACAAAATTCTTAACCTACTTCGAAGAGGACAACAGACCGCAAGCCAAACTTGACCGTAACATTTACAACGGTATGGGTATCTCGCTTGGCAGACTCCGCGAGGATACTGTTTTTGATTATAAATTCGTTGGTCTGTCGCATAATACCGTAAGAGGTGCCGCCGGCGGTGCCGTATTGATTGCAGAACTCCTTTGCCAAAAAGGATACTTTGAATAAACAAAAAGCTCGGCTATGCCGAGCTTTTTGTTTATGATTCACACTACATTGTACAACATAACAGCTTATGTTATCACAGTTTTTCTTTCTTTTTAATTTTAACTTGCGCCAAAAGAATTGCAACGCTCATTAGAACAGCACCTACAACTTGCTGAAATGACATTTTCTCGCCCATCAACAAAAATCCACCGAGTGCCGCAAATACTGCTTCTGCGGCCATGGCAATTGACGTTACAACAGCCGAAGCATCTCTTTGTCCAAGAACTTGGAACGTATAGGCAATACCTACCGAGATAAAACCGCCATACAGAATCGGCATTAAAGATCCCGAAATCACCGAGAGAGAAATCTCATCCACAAATAGTGAAAAAACAAAGCTAAACACACTACAAAAGAAGAATTGAAGAAAAGCAAATAGAATCGGACAGCTTTCTTTGGAAAAACGATCGACACTTAAGATATGTGCGGTCCAGAAAAGCGCACACACAATCAAAAGAAGATCACCCAACAGTTCTTCGCTGTTAAAAAGTTCACTACCAAGCGGTATGCTGATTAGGAACAAGCCCACAAAAGCAATTAGAACAGCAATCCACGACATAATATTTACTTTTTTCTTGAAAATAAGTGCTGATGCAATTGGAATAAAAACGATATAAAAACTACTGATAAAACCGGACGTTCCTGCATTTTTGTTCATAGCGATGCCGTATTGCTGAAAGTTAACAGCTGCCATCATAACGCTTCCGCTAATGATACCTGCAACTACAGACCGACGAAAAACCGCACGCGTGATCATTTTTCTTTCAAAAACAAATACAACAGGAATAAGCACCACAGCACCAAGAATATATCGAATCGCATTAAAAAGAAAAGATCCAATGCCGCTCTCAGAAGCTTTCACTTGTGCAACAAAAGCAAATCCCCACATAACTGCAGCAATCAAAAGAACTATATTAGATCGTACTTGTTTGTAAACAGAGGAGTGAGCCATATAGACCTCCTTAAATAAAATCAACGGATACTATTATAATATGCCAAGAGAAAAAAAGCAATAGATTCAATAAAAAATAATAATGCAAAAGTTTTTTGGAAAATATTTTGCATTGTATTTTCTCATGTATCATGGTATAATTTAGGCATCCCGAATGCAAGGAATGTGAAAAAAGCAAGGACGTCAAAAGAAAAAATAAGAAAGGACAGGTATAAATGAAAAAAAGAATCAAGCAACGATGGATTGCCGTAATGCTGCTGTCAGCAATTTCATGCGGAATACTAGCAAATCATTTTTGTTTGTCAGCAAAAACCTTGCAAGATGAAACAAATGAGACCGCCATCACAAGAACAATTGATTCTGAAAACAGCAAACAAACGAAATTACAACGAAGCAATGTACCGCAAGTTGACCTTTACATAAACAGCAAAAAGGTAGAGGCAACCAGTTTTTTGATCAATGACACCACATATGTGCCGTTGCGTGCATTTTGTGAAGAAATTGACGATTGTAACATATCATGGAATAATGGTATTGCATCTGTGAAAAGCAATAAAATCAACATGAAAATCCAACAGGGTTCACATTATATAGAAGCCAATGACAGAATCCTATATCACGATAATCCTATTTTGAATATTAACAGTCGTATTTACGTTCCTGTCAGAACGCTTGCCAAAGCATATAGTCTGATAGTACAATGGGAAGAAAAAAACAGAAGTGTGTATCTTTCGGGGAATCCCAAAGGATTGGTAAAAGGAAAGGATTTTTATAACAAAGATGATCTCTATTGGCTTTCAAGAATTATCCATGCAGAAAGTCAAGGAGAACCGTTGCGAGGAAAAATTGCCGTTGGTAATGTCATTATAAACAGAAAAAATAGAAGTGAGTATCCTAACACAATCAAAGCTGTCATTTTTGATAGAAAATACGGAACACAGTTTACACCAGTTGCAAACGGAAGTATATATAACACACCGAACAGTGATAGCATCAAAGCAGCAAAAATTGTTTTGGATGGATACGCCCTCGATCATGATATGATTTTCTTTCTTAATCCAAGAGTTGCAACAAATTTCTGGATTACACAAAACAAAAGCTTTGTCATGAAAATAGGAAACCACGCATTTTATAAATAAGCTATAAAACAAAAACAAAAAAGCAAATTCGGGTAAATAACCGACACATTGATCTGTGTCGGTTATTTTAGCCCCAAGAAACCAAACTGAGACAATTTCACTCTATTTCGCACTTCTCAATTATACAAAATTTATCTTTAGTATAATTGCATCCGTCTTCAAATATTCCCCTTTGGTGAGACTTCTTTTGGAAAAATTTTGAGTTTTTCCGAAAAAGACTGTGGACTTTTATTACATCTTATGATATAATATACTGTAACATTATTTTCGGAGTTTTTTTCGTGAAAATTATTTCAATACCCTGCGGAATCTTGAAGGCAAATATGCATTTGGTATATAAGGAATCAGGACAAGCTATTGTTATTGATCCGATCGATTCCAATGTTTTATCTCAGTTGATTCAATCACATAAGCTTACAATCTGTGCGTTATTTTTAACACACGCGCATTATGACCATATTGTTGATCTTGAGAAGATTCGCTCTATGACCAATGCACCGTCATACATTGTTTCACATGACAATCCTCTTCTTTCTGATCCCTTTAAAAATGTCTCCGCATGGATTTCATACCCAACAACCTATCAATCTTGCGACCACCTGCTGTCGCATGAAGATACGGTAGAAACTTCAGACTTCTCCGTTAAAGTTTTACACACGCCCGGTCATACGCCCGGTTCTGCTTGCTTTCTGGTTGAAGATGCTCTTTTCACGGGAGACACTGTCATGTCAGACGGTATTGGCAGATGTGATTTGTATGGTGGTAACATTAACCAAATGCTAACATCCTTACAACTGTTTAACACCTTACCTTCATCCACTCGTGTCTATCCCGGTCACGGCAATAACACCACGATTTCTGCGATTCAATCCATGATTCGTTACTATACTAAATAGATAAGGAAAACACTATGATGAACTACGAAACCATTGCTGAACTTCTATATCCTCACATTACGAAAACCCCCGCTGATGTGGAAGCTTCTTTTCCCGCAAGAAATCTTCCCGAGGGCGCTAAGGTGACGCGTCTTGCACCATCTCCCACAGGTTTTATGCACTTTGGAACGCTTTTTCCCGCGCTTGTCAACGAGCGCTTAGCTCACCAAAGCGAAGGCGTTTTCTTCCTCAGAATTGAAGATACCGACGCCAAACGTGAAGTAAAAGGCGCTGAGGAAGATCTCATTAACACCTTGGCTTACTATCACATTAACTTTGATGAAGGCGCAATTTCCGGTGGAGATAACGGCATATATGCCCCATACAGACAAAGCAAGCGCGCCGATATTTATCAAGTATTTGCCAAAGATCTGATTAAAAAAGGCCTTGCTTACCCCTCGTTTACATCCGAAGAAGAATACGAGCAACTGAAAGATGTAGATAAAAAGACTGAGATCAAAAACAAAGAATGGTCTGCCGAAGAAGTTGCCAAAGCCAAAGAGGCTATGCTTGCAGCACGTGCGATCACTGAGGACGAAGTGAGAAACAATCTCGCCAAAGGAAATCCTTTTGTAATTCGTATTATGGCAAACGGTGACCCCGAAAAGAAAACGCCATTTACCGACCTTGTCAGAGGCAAACTCGAGATTCCCGAAAATGATGAAGACTTCGTTCTTCTTAAATCTGACGGTATTCCAACATACCATTTTGCCCACGCTGTTGATGACCATTTGATGGGTACTACTCATGTGATTCGCGGCGAAGAATGGCTTCCCAGCCTTGCCAAGCATATTATGCTGTTCAAGTATCTTGGATTCCGTCTTCCCAAATACCTTCACATTTCTCAGCTTATGAAAATGGAAGGAACCTCCAAAAAGAAACTCTCTAAACGCGATAAAGGTGCCGCGCTTTCCGATTACAAAGCAGATGGCTATCCCGCAGAGTCAGTTATTGAGTATGTGATGACTCTCTTGAACTCCAACTACGAAGATTGGAGACGAGCCAATCCCACTCTTGATTACACCGAGTTTCCTTTTTCCATCAAGAAAATGAGTGTTTCCGGATCGCTTTTTGACTATGATAAACTGAATGACGTATCCAAGAATGTCATCTCTCTTATGTCTGCTGATAAGGTATATACAGATGTAACCACATGGGCATCGGAATACGACGAAGAGCTTTACAAAGCACTTTCTTCCGATGAAGCTTACGCCAAAAAAATCTTTGCCATTGGCAGAGGCGGCAAAAAGCCGAGAAAAGACTTTGCTGTATGGCGTGATGTGAAGCCCTATCTTTCGTTCTTCTACGATGATTTGTTCACCCAAGAAGATGAAATTTCCGAAACCTTTGATAAGGCTGATATCAAAAAAGCACTCGATCTCTTTATGCTGATGTATGACCCCGCAGATGACAATAATGCGTGGTTTGAAGCCATTAAGCGCATTGCCGATGAAATTGGTTTCGCATCCGATATGAAGGCATACAAACAAAATCCTGAGCTTTACAAAGGCAATGTTGCCGACGTTTCCATGTTCTTGCGTGTTGCCGTAACAGGCAAACTCAATTCTCCTGACTTGTACGAGGTTATGAAAATTCTCGGATACGAAAGAACAATCAATCGCATTCACAAAGCTATCATGAAGTATGTGTAATAAAATCCCAAACAGAAGGTGAATGATTATGGAATTTTTTGAAGAAGAAATTAGTGGTAACTTTATCCACGATATCATCGATGCCGACCTTGCGGCAGGTGTCAATGACACTGTACACACCCGTTTTCCTCCCGAACCAAATGGTTATCTGCACATCGGTAGTGCGAAAGCTATTTACATTAACTACAGCACTGCCAAAAAATACGGAGGACAGTTCAACCTCCGTTACGACGATACCAACCCTGTCAAAGAAGATGACGAGTATGTACAGTCGATTTACGAAGACCTCTGCTGGCTCGGTGCAAATCCCGACGGTGGCGTATTCTACGGCTCCGACTATTTTGATAAGTGCTATGAGTTTGCTATCAAGCTCATCAAAGACGGAAAAGCGTATGTTTGTGATCTGTCCGCCGAAGAAATGAAAGAATACCGCGGCACTCTGACCGAGCCCGGTAAAAACAGCCCCTACCGCGATCGTTCTGTGGAAGAAAACCTTGATCTTTTCGAAAGAATGAAGAACGGCGAGTTTCCCGACGGTTCTAAAACACTTCGCGCCAAGATCGATATGGCATCGCCCAACATGAATATGCGCGACCCCGCCATCTACCGTATAGTCAGAGCGCATCACCACAGACAAGGTGATAAATGGTGTCTCTATCCGCTATACGACTACGCACACCCGATTCAGGACGCCCTTGAAGGCATTACCTATTCGCTATGCTCGCTCGAATTTGAAAATCACCGTCCTCTTTATGAGTGGGTAGTAGATAACATTGGCTTTGAAAAGAAACCCAAGCAGCGCGAATTTGCACGACTGAACGTCACATACACCGTTATGAGTAAGCGTTATCTGCGTAAACTTGTGGAAGAACAGCTTGTTGACGGTTGGGATGACCCCAGAATGCCCACCATTTGCGGTCTGCGCAGACGCGGTTATACACCCGCATCGATCTTCGACTTTGTGAAGCGTGCAGGCGTTGCCAAGGCATACAGCATCGTGGACTACGAACTGCTTGAACACTGCATCCGCGAAGAGTTGAACGCCAAAGCAGCAAGAAAGATCGCAATCCTCGACCCGATCAAACTTGTAATCACCAACTACCCCGAAGGAAAGGTTGAATACTTCCCTGTTTCCAATAATCCCAACGACCCCGAAGCAGGTACACGCGAAGTTCCTTTCACACGTGAAGTGTATATCGACAGAAGTGACTTCGCCGAGGTTCCGCCTCCCAAGTATTTCCGCTTGAAGCCGGATGGCGAGGTTCGTCTCATGGGTGCGTATATCGTAAAATGCAACGAAATCATCAAGAATGAAGACGGAAGCATCAAAGAGATCCGTTGCACCGCTGACCTTGAAACACGCAACGAAAAGCCGATTGACGGAAGAAAAGTCAAAGGCACCATCCATTGGGTTTCATCTGCTTTTGCCAAAGATATTGATGTAGTTCTCTACGATAAGCTTTTCACCATCCCCAACCTCAACGATATGGGTGAAAATGAAACCTATGACGATTATCTCAATAGAGATTCTGTTAAGGTACTCAAGGGATGCAAAGCAGAAGCTTCTCTGACAAATGATGACGATGTACGTTATCAGTTCGTCAGAACCGGTTATTTCATCAAAGACAGAAAGAAAGACAATACCTTTATCCGTATTGTTGAACTCAAAGACAGTTTCTCGAAATAAGCAAAAGACCTCCGCCGATGACACGGCGGAGGTTTTTACTTGTTACATCATTCAGCGGAAAGAATGGTATTGACGGCATCGGAGGTGGCATACCAACATTCTTCAAAAGAATTGAGATGCTCTTTGCCGGCTTTGGTAATTGTATAATACTTGCGCTTGGGACCAAGGGGCGATTCCATCATGTATGCTGAAATAAAACCGTTCTTTTCAAGACGCAGAAGAAGCGGATACAATGTGCCTTCGGTAACAGTAAAACCATTATCATTCAGATAGACCAAAATATCGTATCCGTAAGTCGTTTGCATACTAATAATTTTTAAAACACAGCCCTCGATTGTGCCGCGCATCAATTGCGATTTATCAAACATAAGTTATCCACCTTCCTATTACTATCTTGTAATACATTATACATGATTTGAAACGGCTTGTCAATGATAAACCAGTAAAAAATCAAGAAAAGAATCTGACAAAATTCACGCTCTTTCTCTTGCTTTTGTAGCGGTAGTGTGCTATAATCTTACTCGAAAGAAATACGCCTCCATAGTTAAATGGATATAACAAACCCCTCCTAAGGGTTAGTTATGGGTTCGATTCCCGTTGGGGGTGCCAAAAGCGGTCTGCGATAACTTTTGTAGACCGCTTTTTCAAAAATCAATCTATCGCAAGGTGTGTATCACACTTCGCGAAGCTCGCGGAGAGGGCGGAAATTAACGTATGACGGCAATTTGATCCCACTCCTTATCCTGTTCCCTAAAATCGTGATAGTCTTTAAGAAAGGAGCCAATTTTATGGAAATTTATACATTTGACAGTCCATTTAACACTGTTATGAACGTGATATATGCAATTGGCGCAATCGCCTTGGCAGTTCTTTCGTTTTTCATTATTAAATTTTGGATTGCACAAGTTATCGCATATCGAAAGGATAAAACAAAGTTTCCTAAAACACTGATGGTATTCTTTGCTGTTTTAATATTGGTACCTTTGATTGGTTCTATCGGATTAGGAAATCTTTTTATTAAAAGTGTTATATACGATACGAATATGAAAAACGGAGATGCGGAGTACTTTATTGGTGATCCTGTGGTCGTTTCCTACGAAGAGCATTATTATCGTGACAGCTTTATGGGGTATAAGGTTGAACTTCGGATGGACGGTCAGACCATTTCCCCATCTAATTCGTTTTCACAAGAAATACTTACTCGCCTTCAAAGTGATGAAGAACTTGTCATACAGTACGGAGAGATAAAAAATGACGGACTCTATGTATGGAGTATAAAAACTGTTCAAGAGTGATTTTTTAGTTTTACTTTAAGATATATACACCCCTTGTACACCCGCACGGTACAAGGCGTTGCACAACCGACCTACAAACATACAATCTACAAAGCATAAAATCTATCTTTTCGATGGATTTTACGCTTGTTTTGCAAGAAAATCACCCACACACAGATAGGCGCGAACACTTATGAAAACTCCTAAGGGTTAGTTATGGGTTCGATTCCCGTTGGGTGTGCCAAAAAGCCGACACTTGTCTGTCGGCTTTTTCTTTATCTAAATATTGACTCCACACAGCGAATTCTGTATAATAAAATCAAGAATAAAGCTACCCTATGGAGGTGTTTTACCGTGAAAGGATATCAGCGCATACTGTGCACGTTACTGGCGCTAATCTTATTCATTTTACTGCTTTGTACATGTTCTTCCACACAAAATGACAGTAACGCAACACCAAACAGTTTTGTATCAAACAATCCCGATACCATCGCGCCGAGCACGCCAACCGAGTCAAGTAGTCCAAGCGAAACAAAGAAACCGATTGAATCTACCTCGTCCCAAAAGCCGGAAGTACCGCAGGGTCCTGTGACATCGCGCCCTGTAAACACCTTTTCCCCAATCGATCCTGCGGCGGGAAAAGCTTTTTTAAGCGAAAGCGATGTCTCAAGTGTTCGCACAAACCACGGAATTTCGCGGTTTCTCATTCTGACAAAAAACAATCCCACACTTCCTTTCAATGTTGCCTGCCAAATCACCGATAGTCACATCACAGCCATGCTTCCTGACGGCATTGACCTTACTTCGCTGACCGTTCAATTTAAAACACAATCTACCGTTTTTCTCGATGGCAAAGAAATCAAAAGCGGTGATACGATCGATGCAAGTTCACCACGCAATCTAACAGTCAAAAAAGATGCCGGTGCTGAATACAACGTGGTTTTGGACATTCAAACGCTTCGCACAGGACTTTCCTCTGTGGCACTTACGGTTGAAGAATTTGCCGAAATCAACTCCAAAGATTATTATTTCACTTCCACCTTTTTCGCTGGCGGCGGTGACCCGGTTCTTTGCGATTATGCAACTGAGCAAACCATACTTATTGATGCCGAAGCCAAAGGACGCGGAAACACAAGCTGGGGCTTTGAAAAAAAGGGATTTACTGTCAAACTTGCAGAAAAGAAGAATCTGTTAGGACTTGGAAAATCGCGCAACTGGGCGCTTATCTCAAGCTATCAGGACAAAACGCTGATGCGTAATGAGATTGCCGCGCACCTCTCCGAACGCCTCGGGCTTCCCACTATGAGTACACGAAGCGTGGATCTATGGCTCAACGGTAGCTATTGGGGTACTTATCTTTTGATTGAAAAAATCGAATTTGAAAATGAACGCCTCGACTATCCCGATTATGACGAGGTAGAGGACCCTGCTGATGCCGGCTTGCTCCTTGAATGGGACGGTCATGTGGGTGAAGTTTCCTCCGAGCAAAAGGCACAATGGGTTCAGGTTACCGAGCATACCTATTACGATCCTGTTGCCAACATCAACTTTATCCGCTTAGACAGCTCATACATCGTGATACATAAGCCAACCGCCGATAACATCGTCTTCGAGCATATTGAACGTGCCGAATCGATCATCATGCAAATTCATGCCGCCATCAAATCTCACGACTATAACCAAATGAAATCCGCCATGGATCTCAAATCGTTCGCCTCATGGTATCTCGTTGAAGATATCATGAAAAACATGGACGCACAATTACACAGCAGCTGCTATATGTATATCGACGGCGATGACATCCTGCACATGGGTCCTGTTTGGGACTTTGATATGTCGCTCGGTAACGCCAACTACAATGGCATCAACGACCCCACAGGCGCCTATATCTCAACCAAGCGATGGTTCAAATATCTGTTTGAAACCGAGGAGTTTTGTCAGCTTGTCAATGATATGCTGACTGCGTACAAAGACGACTTGGACGCCGTTCCCAATTACATGGATACCTACGCTACCATGCTTGAGCGCTCACAGACGTTCAATTTTGAGCGTTGGGATATTTTAGATATTAAAGTAGGCTTTAATCCGCAAAACGTCATCGAAGCGAACACCTATCAAAAGCAGATTGATCTTATGAAAAGTTTCTATACCGTGCGTTTGAGCGAAGTTCGAAAAATCGTAACAAACGCCTGCCAAAAAAGTAAACAATGAAAAAACTCCGCATAAAGCGGAGTTTTTTATTATGACATGCTATTCAGCTGCTTCGGGTAACGAAACATCTGCGGCGAGTACATAATAGCTATCGTATTTGCAGTATGTACCGGTAGAATCATTCGAGGTAAGTGTAAACAGAATTTCATAGGTTTCGCCCGCCTTGGGGGTAAAATCCTTAACCTTCAAGTTAAGAATGTACCACTGTTCAGGCAGATAAGAACCCTCTTCAATTTCATACTCTTCGCCGTTGATATACAACGATTCAAAGAGTGTAAATGCTACACCCTTGGTATCGGTAGAGTTATCAAACGGATCTCCGTCGGACTTAAACTTAACCTGAATGCTACCGTCAGCGGCAAGTGTGGTAGGCTCGTTTTCAAGCAACCACCAACCGTCACCAACGATCTGATCAAACTGTACCTGGGAGAGGTACTTCGACTCGGATTTCTGAGGAGCCTTATATGTCCAGTATTCTCCCAAATTCCAAATATAGTGATACTGGCCGGGATAATTGGAGCCGTTATAAATAACAGTACCATCTTCCAGTTCGGTATCTACAGGAGTTTTGAAAACGAGGTAAAGATCGTACTCCGTATCAGCAACAGGAACAAATCCGTCAGCTACACACCAAATCTGATACCATTTAGCAGTGGTCCAGTAAGTAATGTTATATTTGGTATAATCGGCATCTTCATCAGCAGCATCTTTAATATAAAGTGCTACCGGTTCGGTAACGAGCTGAATGCCGGGAGCAGCGGGATGTGTGGGGTGATCTTCAGCGGTAGTACCAAAGTGACCGCCTTCAGCCTTAAAACTGAAGTACCAAATATAATCATACTCAACACCGTCAACACCCTTGCCTGCGGTGAGGGTATATTCTTCGTGAGGCGTAACCCACTGACCTTCTTCGTAAAGGACCTCTTCAATCCATTTTTCGTTTTCACCTCTGTATGTAACAGGAGCCTGAGTTACAGGAGCCTTAGGTGTTGTAGCTGCGCTGCTGTTCGGCGTTGTGCTACTATCAGGTGTTGCAGGATTGGTAGCGGGAGTGGTTGTGGTTACCTCGGGAGTAGGAGTTGTGGTGGGTGCCTTTGTGGTAGCATCGGCTGTTGTTGTAGGAGCTTCAACACCGCCGCAAGCCACAAGAATCAGGCTTAACGAAACAATAGCAACCAAAACAACAACCAAAAGAGAAATCTTTCTTGCCATAGAGAATAATCCTCCTTAAGATAAATTTTGTATGTTTTCCCATCTATATAACTTGACTTAAAACATACTCTCATTCATATTTTACACCATTTTTATGAAAAAGTCAACAATTTTTAATCTATCTTAAAAAGATTTTTAGGTGAAATTGTCATTAATCTTTGGAAAAAATTCAAATCTGAAAAATACAAATCCGTCAAGTATTCTTTGAGAAGTTCTTTTTCCTCCTCGCAGGATACATATTTGAGCAAACCTCGAAAACGCTCTTTCCGTTTTTCGAGAGATCCCGACATTAAGTATCTATCACACTCCGTCCAAACACATTCACATGACAATTCACCCTTCGCTTTCAAAAGAAGCAACGATACGAGAATGGGGTCCAAGGAAATCTCATCAAGTTCGTCAAATGACGAGATAAACGTTATCAGCGCATCTTGAAAATCGCTTCTGCTCATGAAATTCATAAGAATATTGCTGTAATACTTCACGAAATTCCCTTTTTTGTTAGAAAGTATTAACATAGCGCGCAACAGATAGCGGTACAATCTATCTAAAAACAGCCTGTTTTCTGGATTGTAAACCGGAAGCTTCTCCACAACGTATGGTGCGCATAGTTCTGATACCAAACTGCTACCGCTGACTCTTACCGTAAGCTTTTGATCATTTAAAACTATATTCTTCAAATCTACGCACAGAATTGCCGCATGAAACTCGTTACTGATCGGATAGTCTGTTAGCAAAAGAATGTCTGTCATCAAGCGTATATCCACATCGCTGTTGGCATAATAATCATAAATATCATTCACCGATTGATTAACAATATACGATGCCAAAACACGCACGAACTTTTTGTTGCGATAATCCGGACACGAATCAGCAAACAGTCTCAATAAATGATCTGCCGCTTCAATCTGCAACACAGGAACCAAAAATTCAAGAAGTTCTTGAACCTTACTTTCAAAAGAAATATCTTTTTCAATTTCTTTTAAATAAAAATCATAAAAGAAGTGCGTCAAATCGTCAAGCGTTGCGCTCTTTTGTTCCATAAATTTATGCAACGACATATCTGCCATAAATGCCGCAAAAGCATCCCGTTGCGAAAGAATCTCATCAATGATACCCGTTTCTTTCGGATAGCTGCGACAAAGATTCATGTACAATGACAGAGTGTTTTCTCCGTATCGTCCTTTACGTGCAAACACCATTAAAAGAGCCGCTGCTGCTCTCGGCCTTCCAACAAACGCTTCCATAACCGCAAAAACAAGCTTTTCATCAATATCGATATTGTCACGTTTCTCGGCTTTGCGTTCTGCATAGATCCAAACGCCTCTGACCACAACTTGCTCTACAAACACATCGGGTAGTTGTTCCGCTTTACGGCAAAAATCAATCGCCAATTGATTGTTGCCTTCTTTAATCAACATTAAGAAACCATTTCGGCAAATATGATACACCGATTCTTCACCATGTTCGCGAATCAAATCAGAATAGTGATCAACTACTACATACAGCAAAACACACAGTTTTCTCAAATCGCGATTGATATAGTTACAATATTCATCAAACTGATTGTTTTTAAGTAAAGCAGAAGGCAGAAACTCATAAACAAACCCAAGTTTTTCAATAACGTCTGCGTGATACTCTTGGATCGACATGGTTTCATATATTCCAAATTGCTCATAGTGACACTCGGCATATTCAATAATCTCGCGCTTTATACAAGAATCCGAATTCTTGAATATGTATGAAAGAAGCGGTAGCGCTTGTTCGTTAATTGAAAACTGAAATGCATTTTCTTTAAAACATTGCCAAAGATCTAAAATTACCTTTTCAATTTTTCCTTTATCGGCAAAAGTAATCTTACTAAGGAAAAACAGAATACTATACGCTGAATCAAACCAACCAAAGTCACAATCAAGGAGTTTCAAAACACCTGCCGAAGTAGACAGCGACAGTTGATATCGGCTCATATAACCGTGAATTTCCTTCGAAATTTCAAATGCCGCTTCTGCATTTTCGGCAAATAATTGTGCGATAAAAATAGGATATTTGACAGCTTCGATATTCTCTGTTGACTTTCCTCCCATGTGATCAAACACAAAGTTACCGTGCAACATTTCATTTGCAGTAGAAATACTGTTATCCGCGGCGCCGCAAATCAATTCGCAATCCTCGGGTCTATCGTGTGATGATGTTGAAAAAGTAATATCCTTTTTGATATGTTCTGGCAAACAACAATGGATTGCATAAAACCAATACTTCAAAAAAGAATGCTTTTCATTTAAAATCGTAACACGTTTACTGCGATTGCTGTCAATCAACGCTTGTAAAAGCTGTGAAAGAATTTTCAGTCTTCCTTTGGAAAAGAACTTTTGAATCTCTCTTTGGTTTAGAACAAACTGAGGTCGCGGAAAAGAAACAGAAGGAAGAAGATTATACGAAGAATAGCTCGCCAACTCATCTTGCGTAAGCGATTGCTTAAAACAAGTGTTTATCGCATACAAAAACGGTGAAATCTTCTCCCCGTCTTCAGTAACATATGTATGCAAGATAAAACCGTCTTTTATCGATACTTCAGAAACGGCGTAATATCCTGTTCGCGCAATTGCCACAGCACCCGACGGAAGACGAAGATATGTTGTACACACATGATCAGTGTTGTCATCATCTTCAGGCAAATCATGAAAAGCAACGTTTTTTACCGTATGACGCAAAATATATGAGGCATCCTCTTCTGCCAAACCTTTAGACGTGGCACAAAACGATTTTTCGTTACCATTTTCCTGCCAAAACGAATATAACAATTGGAAGGCCATTTTGATACTCCTTTCCGCCAGCTACATTGCCACGCAACATAGACAAAAACTTTTGTTTTATTATTATATCACAAAAAACCATTATCGTCAATTCTTTTTTCGTTTGACAAGAAAATAAACTGCAACAAATACTGTTGCAGTTTATCATAAGCCTTAGTCATTGTTTTTACACATACCAAAATCTTGATTTTCGTTTTTTCCGCAAGCAATACATTCCTCACCCGTTGTAAGATAATCATACGAATCGGTATCAACTCGTTTTTTTCTTTTTTTGCTTTTTTTACACAGGAAAAACATCACGAAAGCCACTGTAGCAACAATCAATAGTACCCAGATCCATTTTTTATTATGGGTTTCAGCCTCAAGGTAACGTCCCAACATTGATCCCTCCTTTATTGTATATGATTAGTATGAAACAGCCCACGGAAAACTATGCAAAAAGCGTTTATCATATACAAACAATTTGCATATGATAAACGCTTTATACCTTAACAGGATTTTAGTCACAGAAAACGCTGAATGCTTTATATGCCATGTAGATATCAGCTTTGGCAATCACTTCATAAGGTGCGTGCATAGAAAGAACCGGAACGCCGAGATCGACAACATCAATATTTTTTTCTGCGATATAAACAGCAACTGTTCCTCCTCCACCGGCGTCAACCTTACCAAGTTCGCCTGTCTGCCATACAATACCTGCTTTGTCAAACATATTGCGAACATAACCAACAAATTCAGCAGAAGCGTCCGATGTACCGCTCTTACCTCCAGATCCTGTATATTTGGTCATAACAACGCCTTTGTTGATAAAGGAACTGTTTCTGGCTTCATATACGTCGCCAAAATTGGGATCATACGCAGCATTCACATCAGCAGAAAGACACTTGGAATTAAAACGAACAAGATATTCGTTTGCACCGAGAGTTTTAGAAAGTGATGCAATCAAATCAATGAACACACTGCACTTCATACCGGTATTACCGCCGCTACCCACCTCTTCTTTGTCGGCAAGAATTGCCATCAATGTATGTACAGGAGCTTCTTTTTCGAGGATAGCCGCAAGCGCAGGATATGCACAAACTCTGTCATCGTGTCCGTAACCGCCAATCAAAGAGCGATCAAAACCAATATCTCTTGCCTTAAAAGCTGGCACCACCGAAAGTTCAGCGCTCATAAAATCGCCTTCAACAATACCGTACTTTTCATTGAGAAGCTTCATAATAGCAAGCTTGATTTCACCGTCGGTATTCAAAGGGCGGGAGCCAATCAAAATATTCAGCTGCTCACCCTGAATAGCATCTCCAAGCGGTCTCGAAGCCTGACCTCTTCCAAGATGAGGAAGAAGGTCGTCAATATAGAAAACAGGATCACTGTCATCTTCACCTACCACAATGTCCACTACGCTACCGTCGGATTTCATAACCGTACCGTGAATGGCAAGAGGGGTTGCGGTCCATTGATACTTCTTGATACCACCATAGTAGTGTGTCTTAAAAAATGCCATACCGGCATCTTCATACAACGGATGCTGCTTTAAGTCAATGCGAGGAGAGTCAATATGGGCAGCAGAAATACGAATACCGTTTTCAAGATTTTCGCTACCGATAATAAAAAGAAGCAGTTCTTTACCACGATTGTTAAAAAACAGTTTATCCCCTGCTTTTACATCATCACCAAAGTGATATTCACGAAATCCTTGGGAAACAGCAAGCGCGATTCCTTCGTTAACAGCTTCTCTTTCCGTCTTCGAAGCATCAAGATACTTTACATATCCTTTGCAAAAAGCCTCCATTTTCTCAATCTCAGCTTCATCCAACACTTCATAGACATTTCTCTTTTTGAATAGAATCGAATCCTTCAGTTCACTAATTTGTTCTTTGGTATATTCCATAATATCCTCCAAAATCCTATACTAATTTTCACCGTATTGTTTTTGATATTCCTGATAATAATGATTCACTTTTTTTACATAGTTTTTTGTTTCTTTGAACGGAATGTAATAAAGTTGCTGTTGATCGTAAGAATACCGAGTGTCTGATAGCCACTTATCCACATTTCCTTGCCCTGCATTATATGCAGCAAATGCCGTATCATAATTCTCGTATTTCCGATACAAAACAGAAAGAAATGCCACACCGCAACGAATATTGATTTCCGGATCATACATTTGTTTCAAGGTATAATCCTCCGAAAGCATACGGTTAATATCTTCCAAAGCCGCTGCCGTAATCTGCATCAAACCTCTGGCATTTTTAGAAGATTTTGCATACCGGTCAAAATTACTTTCCGCCTTAATAACAGCAAAGACCATTGCTTTCGGAAAGTCGAATTCCTCGCATGATGAATCCACATAACACTCAAGTTCTTTATAAAAACGCTTCTCTGCTCTTTTTTGAACGATCACACCGATCAATATTAAATTGAATATGACAAGAAGAACCACACATAAAGTAAGTGCTTGAGTAGACGGCAACTTTTTCAACAGCGTTTTTTTCATGTCAAAAGACCCATTTTAGTCAAAATAGTGCACACTTGTTTTTCCAAATCGTCGATCTCATTGTTTTCGATACAAAAATCAGAATGCTCCCGAAAAAACGAGTCACTATATTGGTTGCAAATGCGTTTTTCTGCCAATTTCTTGGTAATACCATCACGTGCAACAAGTCGTTTAACACGTATTTGATGATCAGATATGACCGAAACGACATAGTCACAAAACTCTTGAAGCCCTGATTCAAACAATTGTGGTGCCTCGATCAAAAAAGCACGTTCTCCTTGACGCTCTTTTTCTTCAGCAACTTTATTGATTCTGTCAAGCACAAATGGATGTACCGTTTGGTTCAAGAGAAGAAGCTTCTCACGAGAAGCAAATACAATAGATGCAAGTTCTTTACGATTTACCGAATGATCCGATAACAAAACGCTGTCACCAAACAAGCGTACTATCGCTTCTGTACACGGATTCTTTGAGCTGTATAATTCATGCACGATGGCATCAGAATTGATAGATGAAACACCGTATTTGGCAAAAACTTTTGTAACATAGCTTTTTCCGCTTCCCGAAACGCCTGTCAATCCAATTCGTATCATGTACATCCCTCTCTTATATATTTTATTATACAACATTTATTATTCTTTTTCAATAGATATTTAAAGTTTCTTTTAGTTCAAAAGCAAAATACAAAAATTCAAAAAAAAGAAAAAAACAAAACAAATCATACACGGAAGCAACAAAAAAGCTGCCAAGCGACTCCGTCTTATAAAATATCGAAATACAAAAAGAGAAACAGAAATAATCGCGGCGATCACAACAAGTGCAAACGAAAACAGTCTCGCACCAAAGAAAATCGGATACCATAAAAACAGTGTCAAAAGAAAAACACCATACAAAATACAGGTATTGAGATTCCATCTGCTTCTTGAGCATTCATACGAAGATAGATATATTCCAAGCGCTACACCAAGTAGCAGATATAAGACAGTCCAAATCAAAACAAACACAAATGGCGGCGGTGCAAAATGCGGCAACACAAGGTATCGATAAATTGATGCACTTCCACCTAAAAGAGCTGAGAGTATGCCGCAAATAAAGTGAAGTATAATCCCCAAAAAGATTGTTTTATAATCTGCACAATATAGTTCCCTTTTCCAATATTTTCCCCATTTCAAGAAAATCACCTCACATAATACCTATGTGAGGTGATAAAACACTATGACTTTCCTACGCACCAAATAGCGGAATATGCCTTGAACAAAAACGATTAAATGGGTAGTCACTATCACTTTTTCCAACATATACACCACTTGGTATATAGTTTTGATAATAGGGCGTGTTCAGATTATAACATGGCAAGAAGCTATCAGGGAGTTCAATTGTACAATACTGTGCATCAACCACAAGCACTTCTACAGGAAATCCACGTTCTGTCAGCACAAGACTCACCGCAACAATCGAATCATGCGGACACGAAGTTCCCGCAATTCCTTTTCCCTCGGTGCAGTAGGACAGCATGATATGTCGATCACAAGCTTCTTGCGGAAGATCTTCGATTGTAAAATATCCACTCATCACTTGTGATCCGCGCGGATCACACAAACACGCTTCTGTTGGCACTTTTCCAGAAACAGCACAGTACCTCGCCTCGTATAAAGCTTCATCCAGATGAAAACTATTCTCCGAATGACTGATTATCGTATGAATTTCACTCATAATATTATCCCATACGCGTAAATGTTCTTTCGATCCAACAGAAGAAAGCGAAGCGGGTATATCGTAACCAAGCCATATCCCTCCTATTGCATACGGAGTATAGCCCACGAACCAACGATCGTAGTTGTTGTTGGTTGTACCCGTCTTTCCTGCCACATCGGTTAGCTCTATCAGTTTTGTTATGGAACCGTATGCCGTCCCACCCTTTTTGGATATAACAGATGTTAAGAGCCGAGTCAAGGTATTTACCGTTTCTTCTTTTGCAACAATCTCCTTGTATGGTGCGTTATCTACAATCAAACGGCCGTTTTTATCAGTAATTTTTAGCACGCATCGAGCTTCACTGTAAATCCCTTTGTTTGCAAGTACACTGTAAGCAGATGTCAATTCAAGCAATGAGACACCATTTGTCATTCCACCAAGAGCCATAGCTGAAAGTGTTTTGTCATTATTATCGCCGTTCGAAACTAAGGTTGAAAACCCAAGCGATTCAAGATAATCAAACGCATTCTCTATCCCTACTTTTTCAAGAACTGATACCGCAACAGTGTTCAAAGAATGTGAAACTGCATATTCAAGATCAACATACCCCCGATAAATGCGATCTGCATTCTCAGGCCATCCATACGGTGAGTAACCGTTACCAAAATATAAAGGAATATCGTCAAAAGTTGAACTGTACCCAATTAACCCATTATCAAGCGCAGGAAGATACACCGATAAAGGTTTAATCGCAGATCCCGGCGATCGAGTACTTTGTGTTGCACGGTTCAAAATACGACTGGCATTTTTTTCTCCAATACCACCAACA
Organism: Clostridia bacterium; assembly: GCA_017532025.1. Taxonomy (GTDB): domain Bacteria; phylum Bacillota; class Clostridia; order Oscillospirales; family CAG-272; genus RGIG1993. The sequence goes on from JAFXJX010000053.1 coordinate 42,022, forward strand.
AGTCCAAGAACATTCCCTGTATAAGGATCTATCACCACAAAAGATGACTGTACTTCTTTTTTTGTAAAAAGTGTATCGTTTTTATAATAAGCTTCAAGCAAAGCCTGCACTTTTGGATTCACAGAAACCGTAATGCGGTATCCACCGTTATACAAATACTGTGTTGCTACTTTGGATGACACATTCAGTGTTTCCGACAGCAACTGCACAGTTTCGTTTATCACAGCATCGGTGTACCATGAACTTGTGTTAATTTCACTTTTCTCATAATTTGGATTGAGTTCTAACGGCCTATCATATGTCTTTTGGTATTCATCTTGACTAATATATCCTTGCTCTAACATTTGCATCAGAATAATATTTCGCCGCTTTCGGTTATTATCAGGGTTTTGAATCGGATCCCATTTTGTCTGTGCCTGTGTGATTGCCGCAATCGCAACAGATTCTAACAAATCAAGCTCTGCAACATCTTTGTTAAAATATAATTTAGCAGCAGCTTTTACGCCATATGTCCCTTGCGATAAATAAATTGAATTCAAGTACAATTCAAGAATGCTCTCCTTGGACATTTGTCGTTCCAGCTTGATTGCGCGAATGATTTCTGAAATCTTTCGTTTAATTGAAATATCATCCTCCCCCGTCAGATTCTTAATCAATTGTTGCGTAATGGTTGAACCTCCGGGTGATGCCCCATCTGATGTGATATACTTCCAGGTTGCCTTGAGCGTTGTGATAAAATCAAATCCAATATGCGAATAGTATCGCTTATCTTCTATCGCGATAAAAGCGTTTTGCAGTTCCTTCGGAATCTCATCTAAAGTTGCATAATCATTCGTACGCCCGGAAGAAAGCTCTCCAATTGCATATTCAATCAGATTTCCGTTTTCGTCATACGCATAGAGTTTTGAAGCTTCTCCATGATTACCGGCAAGAGCAACAATATCGTCTACATCTTCTGACGTATATAGCTTCATGAAATATGCACTTCCTACAATAACCGCAAGAATCGCAACAGTCAATATCACAGAAAAAAGAATAAACAAAAAACGAAATACCGCTTGGATTAACTTTTTCATAAACAAACTCCTGTTTCAGTGTTCAAAAAAAGTATTATCCAAACGGTATTCTGTTAATCATAAAGCAGAGTTTTAATATCTGAGAATCACATTTTCTTCGCCGCATAGTTGCTTTAAGGCGTTCACCACTGTACTTGATGTACGAAGTTTTTGCCCTGCAAGCTTATGATACTTCCCTTCCTTAGCATGATAGAATACAACTTCTGCATTGGCGCTTTCGGTAAAGATATTCAGTATTGCAACTGATCTACGATATATAGTATCGTCAAACGACGAAAGACGTATAAAGATTTGTTTAGCCAACAATAAATCTTCACGATGGGTTGTGCCAAAGTATGCAACCTTAGAAGGTTCTTCTTTCTTGACTTCCGAAATTCCCTCTCGCGCAATTTGATCTTGATATGCGTTATTCGGAACAAGTGCCGATACCGCACTCGCAAGCAATTTGACACCGTCGTCTTCACGAGTCGAAATCGTACCTGTTACGCAAACTGCGCGATCAATACCCAAACATACTGCAGCAGATTCATATACTTTAGGAAACAGAAGCACTTCAATCTCCCCATAATAATCTTCAAGCGTGATAAATGCCATCTCGTCACCTTTTTTGGTGGTTTTTCGGGCAACCTTGCGAATAATACCAAGAACGGTGACAACATCTTTATCGTGCATCATACCGAATTCTTCTGCGTTTTCGTCAAAAGAAGCATTAACCGTAACAATAGAAATATGCTTTCTTTGTGCAATATCAAAAGAATAGTCGTCTAATAAATTGCCTGATAGATAAATGCCTATTGTTTCTTTTTCAAGCTGTAGCTTGTGCTTGGTTGAAAGCGGCTCGCAATCGGGGTACTCAAACACAAACTTGGCAGGTGCTTCTTCCGGTGTAAGCATCGAAAACAGATCTGTCTGACCGGAAAGATCTTTTTGTATCATGTCAGCTAATTTGTTGTGTAACGCCTCAACCGAATTTAAAAGCTTATTTCTTTCCACACCAAAAGCATCAAACGCACCCACACGAATCAAAGCTGTTGATTGCTGCTTGGTAAGCCCGTATTTGAGCATTCGTTCCACAAAATCCACAAAGCCGGTAAAAGGTTCTTTTTGTCTCTCTCTCACGAGATGTTCGACCAAAGAATACCCAATATCTTTGATACCGACAAGTCCAAACCGAATGTGATTTTCTTGCACGGAAAAATCGGTGACGCTCTCGTTAATATCCGGAGAAAGCACTCTGATTCGTTGTTTTTTGCAATCATTGATATACTCGGCAACTTTTGAATTATTCCCCATCACCGAGGATAACAGCGCCGCATAGTATTCAAGCGGATAGTGTGCTTTTAAATACGCTGTACGGTATGAAATAAATGCATAGGATGCCGCATGACTTTTGTTAAACGCATATTTGGTAAAACCGGACATTTCATCAAATAACTCCGAAGCCACAGCTTCGGGAATGAAATTGTCTTTCGCACCTTGCAAGAACGCCGTTCGCTCTTTTTCGATTTCGCTACCTTTTTTCTTAGACATGGCACGCCGTATAATATCAGCTTTTCCATATGAAAAGTTTGCAACTCGACGGCAGATCTGCATGACCTGTTCCTGATAAATAATAATACCGCTGGTTTCATCAAGAATGTCTTTCAATTGAGGAATCTTATATGATATACTTGCAGGATTTGCGCGGTATTCAAGATACTTGGGAATTGACTCCATCGGTCCGGGACGATATAGCGAAATAGCAAGCGTAATATCTTCAAGATTACGTGGTTTCATATTAAAAAGCAATCTCTTGAGTCCCGCAGATTCCAGTTGGAAAACGCCTGCAGTTTGACCGTGTGCAATCAAATCAAGCGTTGCGCTGTCGTCAGATGGAATCAATTTTATATCAAAGGTTTTATCTTTTTTCTTGATCGCTTTTTCGGCACGGTCAATAATCGTTAAATTACGAAGTGCTAAAAAATCGAATTTCAAAAGGCCAAGCGATGCTACGTTGTTCATATTAAACTGCGTTAAAACAACATCTCCGCTTGTTGCCATTGGCACATACGCCATAACGGGCTTTTCCGTAATGATAACCCCTGCCGCGTGCGTCGAAATGTTTCTCGGCATACCTTCAAGCGCTTTTGCTTTTTCAATCAGATTATCGACTTCCGGAGAATTCTTACAGAGCTGTTTCAATTCATCGGTCATTAAATCCTCAAGTTTAGTTGCCTTGGAGTTGTTCAGCATTTTAACAATTCTGTCAACATCCGCATAAGGCATATCCAGAACCCGACCCACATCTCGTATGGCTTGTTTGGCTGCCAAAGTGCCAAACGTAATGATCTGTGAAACATGATCGCTTCCGTATTTTTGTGTTACGTAATCAATCACAAGATCCCGTTTGTCATCACCGAAGTCGATATCAAAGTCGGGCATGGAAACGCGTTCAGGATTAAGAAATCGCTCAAAAAGCAGATTGTATTTGATCGAATCCACTTCAGTGATACCAATGAGATAGGCAATCAAGCTGCCGGCACCCGATCCTCGGCCGGGTCCTACCGAAATATCATGCATTTTCGCATAGTTAACAAAATCCCAAACAATCAAATAATACTGATCATATCCCATTTTGGAAATGATCATCAGTTCATACAACAATCGGCTTTTATAATCATCCGGCGTCCTTGATTCGGTAAAAGTAATCTCACCGCTCTGAATCTTTTTTTCAAGTCCGTCTCTTGCAAGTTTTTCAAGATACTTTTTGGGCGTAAATCCATCGGGAACACGGTATATAGGAAGCTGATTTTTTCCAAAAACAAAATCAAAATTACACATTTCAGCAATCTTGACCGTATTCTCAAGCGCTTCGGGACAAAACGCAAACAAAGCTTGCATTTCATCGGTTGAACGGTAGTAAAACTCATCGGTTTCAAACCCAAAAGCATTCCCGCTGTTCAACTTAGCGTTTGTCTGAATACACATAAGAACTGCCTGTGTTTCGGCATCGCGTTTGCGGATGTAATGCACGTCGTTGGTAGCAACAAGAGAAACACCTAATTTACGCGCAATTTTTATCGCTTCTTCATTCACAATCTTTTGCTCGGGAATGCGATTAGACTGTAATTCTATATAGAAATTCTCTTTTCCAAAAATCAACAGTAATTCTTGAGCATATCGTTCCGCTTCTTCTACATTGTCTTGCAATATAGCTTTGCTAATATGACTCGATAAACACCCCGAAAGACAAACAAGCCCCTCACTATGAGCTGCAAGAAGTTCCATATCAATTCGAGGCTTCATATAAAAGCCCTCGGTAAAAGCCTTTGAAACAAGTGTAATCAAGTTTTGATAGCCAACTTCGTTCTTCACCAAAAGGACAAGATGACAGTTAAAAAAATTCTGATCTCGCTTTTTATCAAAACGGGAATGTTCGGCAACATAAACCTCACACCCGATAATAGGCTTTACACCTTCTTCTTTGCACGCCTTATAGAAATCAATTGCGCCATACATGACACCGTGATCGGTAATTGCCACTGCCGTATGTCCGTTCGCTTTGGCAGCTTTCGGAATATCGGCAATACGACAGGCACCGTCAAGAAGACTGTACTCGCTATGCAAATGCAAATGAACAAAAGAGCTCATATCATCCTGTCCTTTCATTTAGAGTAAACTCAATTTTTCTCCGCAAAATCAACAATGCGTTTCATACGATGATTAACCCCCGATTTTGTCAACGGAGGCTCATGTAAAGATGCGATTTCCGAAAGTGAACATTCCGGATTCTGATACCGTATCATAGCCGTTGTCTTTAACTCTCCCGGGAGAAGCGATATCTTTCCGTTGTCCATCAATTTTCGAATGGCGCGCAAATGCACATCTGCCGCACCTGTCGATCGATAGATATTCGAGGCATCGCAATTGGAACGTCTGTTTTCGTTATTGCGAATCTCTCGCATGATTTTGGCATTCATAAGATCAAGAGCTGCGTGAGGTGCACCAATTACAGTCAAGAAATCTTCGATACTCTCACTATTCTTAAAATAAATTGAACAGCTTCCCTTTCTGTTGGCAAGCTTTGGGGAAAATCCGCTTTCACACAAAATGTGATACACCGCTTCACGCACAGCTTCACTCTTAAAAAGTACTTCAAGATGATACCCTCTCTTAACAGGATCAGAAACTGTTCCGCCTGCAAGGAATAATCCTCGCAAAAAACACGGAAGACACGCATCACAAGTAGGCGCATTCCTTACGCTCTCCATAAACTCCGAAGCTGAAACAAGCACATTCTGTTTCTGTGCGTCCTCAAGCGGTTTCATTTTATAGTACGATACCACACCGGGTATTACACCGGATGTTTCGTAATACGGAATAACACCGTACACATGTCGAAATGCCCACGACATAAGAGAACTTACTTTTTCGTTATCGGTTGAAAAAGTAATGATTTGATTTTGAAAATCAGAATGAGAAGCAAGCATACCGAAAAGCAGCGCTTTTCGACAACAAATTCGTTTCACTTGCAAAGACGACAGTATGTTTTTAACTTCAGAAGAAAAAGACATGACAAATTCCTTTTATTTTTTAATATCTCTGTGCAATACAGTAGTAGTGCATACAGTTTTTTCAGAAAGATGTTTCGCAAGCGCCTCAGCCAAAGTCACAGAACGATGCTTCCCACCTGTACAACCAATCGAAATTGTCAAGTGAGATCTTCCGTCTTCAATATACAGCGGAATCAAATAATCAAACATGTCAAATAACTTTTCCGCAAACTTAGTAACACTTTCGAATGACATTACGTAATCCGACACTTCCGCATCAAGACCGGTTTTATGCTTTAAACCATCTATGTAATACGGGTTCGGGAAACAGCGAACATCAAAAAGAAGATCCGAATCAGAAGGTATGCCGTATTTGAAGCCAAATGACATAATCGAAATGCCAATCATCGGGTGACTGTTTCCTGAAATAAAAGATATAATTCTATCTCGGAAAAGCGCAATCGAGAGCTTTGATGTATCCAACACCAAATCAGCATTCCCTTTAACTTCTTTAAGCATTTCGCGTTCACGATCAATCGCTTCACTGAGCGTGCATTCTCTCGAGAGGATCAAAGGATGAACATGACGGCTCTCTTTATATCGATTGATCAGCACCTCTGTTGTAGCGTCTAAATAAACCAGTCTGCAAGCGTTTTCATTCTTCTTGATCACAGACACAACGTCTAATAGTTGTGAAAAATCATCACAGCCGCGAACATCCACCACCAACGCAATCTTTTGGTTTTGTTTTTTTTGTTTTATATAAAGTTCAATAAACTGAGGAATCAGCAAAACTGGGATATTGTCAATACAATTATATCCGAAATCTTCAAGCACACTGCCTGCAACCGTCTTTCCCGCTCCGGACATACCGGTAACAATCACAATATCCATTTCTATCATTCTCCTTACTTATCCTGATTCTTAATCATCTTTCCGGTATATAACGTATTTCCGGAATCAACTGTACACCGTAGACAGAATCAATTCTATTCTTGATCAGTTCTATCAGCGATAACACATCACATGCTGTTGCGTCTCCACGGTTTACAATAAATCCTGCGTGCTTTTCGGAAACAGAAGCTCCACAAACCGAAAGACCTTTCAAACCCGCCCTATCAATCAGTGCCGCAGGAATAACACCCTCGGTACGACGAAAAACACTTCCTGCGCTCTTGTCATTAACTGGTTGTGTCATGGTTCGTTTTTGCTTATTTTCTTCCATTTTAGCACGAATTTCGCTTTCTGTACCATACGAAAGACCGAGACAACAGGACAGAATAATTCGATCGGTATCTTGATATACAGAGTGACGGTAGGCAAAATCATGTTGCGTAATTTCCAATACATTTCCCTGTACATCCAAATAACGACTCGATAAAACAATGTCCGACATTGCACCGCCATGCGCGCCTGCATTCATGAAAATAGCGCCTCCAACCGTTCCTGGAATTCCACAAGCAAACTCAAGACCGGAAAGCGAATGTCTGGCAGCCTGAATCGAAAGCGAAATCAAAGGAACACCACACGACACCTTCACAAGCGTATCCTGAAATTCAACGCCCCGAATTCCTTTCGTTAAAATAACAACGCCCCGAAAACCTTTGTCATCAAACAGCAGATTGGAACCATTTCCAAATACACCGAAACGAATTTCATTCTCGCGGAGAAGAGTCACCAAGGAAAGAAACGCTTCTTCATTATGAGGTGTCACCAAGTAATCGGCAAGCCCCCCAATGCCAAATGTGGTATGGGGAGCAAGTCGAGCATCTGTTTGAAATGTAAGACGGTTAAAACTACTTTCTTTTACAAGGTAGTCTTTCAGCATAAAAATCAACCTCTGGCAAAACGGTGATATACCTTTTTACCTTTTTTAATAATAATCTCGTTGGTATCAAAATTCGCAGCTGAAACGGTTGCATCGGTTGCGGACACCTTCTCGCCGCAAAGGGTAACACCGCCCTGCTGAATCAAACGTCTTGCTTCACCCTTAGAAGGTGCAAGCTTGGATTTGATCATCATATCCACGACCGAAATAACGCCATCAGTAAAGTCAGCATCTGAAAGTGTTGTGGTAGGCATATCTTCGCTGACTACGCCTGCGGCAAATACCTGACGTGCAGTTGCCAGTGCCTTATCGGCTTCTTCTGCACCGTGAATCAGCTTGGTTACTTCATACGCCAGCACTTCTTTGGCTTTATTGATATCACTGCCTTCGAGTTTGGCATATTCTGCAATCTCCTCAAGTGGAAGGAATGTTAACATTTTCATGCACTTAATGACATCAGCATCAGCAATGTTTCGCCAATATTGGAAGAAATCGTAAGGTGATGTTTTTTCTGCGTCAAGCCAAACAGCTCCCTTTTCGGTTTTACCCATTTTCTTACCTTCGCTGTTCAGAAGGAGGTTGAAGGTAAGACCGAATACTTCTTTGCCTTCCTTGCGACGGCAAAGCGAAACACCGCCGAGAATATTCGACCACTGGTCATCTCCACCGAGTTCAAGAATACAACCGTAATCCTTGTACAAACGGTAGAAGTCGTAACCCTGCATCAACATATAGTTAAACTCAAGGAAGGTCAAACCGTTTTCCATTCTCGACTTATAGCATTCAGCAGAAAGCATTCTGCTGACAGAAAAATGAACACCCACTTCTCGCAAAAAATCAACATAGTTCAAGTTTAGAAGCCAATCGCCGTTGTTAACAAAGTAAGCTTTGTTGTCCGATGTGTCGATGAACTTTGCCATCTGCTTCTTAAAGCATTCGATGTTATGTGCAATTGTCTCTTTGGTAAGCATCTTACGCATATCGCTTTTGCCGGAAGGGTCACCGATCATACCGGTTCCGCCACCAAACAACGCAATCGGAGTGTGACCAGCCTGCTGCATATGCGCCATAATCTTCATTTGAATAAAGTGACCAATATGAAGACTGTCCGCTGTGGGGTCAAATCCTATATAGAAAGTCACTTTTTGGTTGTCAAGAAGATCCTTAACAACATCTTCATTTGTACACTGCGCGATCAAACCGCGATCAATAAATTCCTGATAAAGTCCCATGGGTATCTTACTCCTTTTTATGATAAAAAATTAAAAACATTTTTAAAACCGATTTTATGTCAAAGAAACATCAGAATGAGCATTCTCTAACATTTCCAAGGCTGTTTCTTTGGTTTTCTCGGTAATACTCACCCCACTGATAATGCGAGCGAGTTCTCCCACTCTGCCCTCTCGGTTAAGCAAATTAAGTTTTGTTTCAACACGCCCATCAATTTCATCTTTGCATATTTTGAAATGATGATCGGCAACAGCCGCAATCTGCGCCGAATGGGTAATACAAATAACCTGGGTTGAAAAAGCAAGTTCATGTAGCTTAAGTCCAATCTTCTGCGAAGTTTTCCCGGAAACGCCGGTATCCACTTCGTCAAAAATAATGGAAGGAACCGCTTCTGCATCCGCCAAAACACATTTGATTGCCAACATAATACGAGAAAGCTCACCTCCCGAGGCAATCTTAGTCAGAGGCTTCATTGGTTCACCGGGATTTGTGGCTATATAAAACTCTACGGCATCATAGCCGTTTAAGGTGAAACTTTCATCGTCTTTTGGCGTAACCGAGACTGAAAAGAGAACCTTCCCCATATCCAGATATTGCAGTACTTGGCATATCTTTTGAGATAACTCCAGCCCTTTTTCTACACGCCTTCGGTGAAGCGTTTCGGCAAGAGCGCTAACGTTTTTTTGTTGTTTCTTGATAAATGCAGACAGGGATTCAATTCTCTCATCCGATTCTTCAATTTCAGTCAAAGAAAACTTGGCTTTCTCCAAAAAGGCAAGCACTTCGGTAATACTTGACCCATATTTTCGCTTCAGCTTGCGAATGATATCCAATCGATCACCAATCTCTTCAAGTTCTTTTTCAGGGTCATCCAAGTCAGAAGGCATAAACGACGACACCTGTTTAGCAATTTCTTCAATTTCTGACTGAATATCCGAAAGACGTTCAGAAAGTGCCTCTGCTTCAGGAATCAATTCAGAAAGCTGACTCGTAGATTCTACTGCAAACTCCACAAGTTGCGAAGCAGACATACCCTTGCTGTTTTTATATAGCGCACGGTATGCGGTAAGAATGTGCTTGCTCAACTGTTTGGCGTTCTGAATCAGCTTCTTTCGGTTGAGCAGTTCTTCCTCTTCCCCTTCGTGAAGATCGGCGGATTCAATATCTTGGATTTGATATAAAAGGAGTTCTCTTAAACGTTCCTTGTCTCTGTCTTTTTCCATAAGACGAAGCACTTCGTTTTCAGCATCACGGTATAAGCGGTATTCTTTTCCGTAAGCATCCAGAAGCTCGTCATTCTCCGCATAACGGTCAAGATAGGTGATATGGTTCGCCGCGTTCTGCAAAACTTGATTATCATGCTGCCCATGTATGTTGATAAGCCCCATACCGCAGTTTCTGGCTACAGTAGCCGAAACCGTGCGACCGTTGATTTTAACGGTTGTCTTCCCTTCAGAAGAAAGGGTTTTAACCAAAGTTACCGAACCGTCATCCTCCGGCTCGATATCATAGGTTGCAAGAAAATCAATCATATCTTTTGATAAGTCGGTAAAGAACCCCGAGACAAGAGCTTTGCTTTCTCCTGTTCGAATCAACTCTCGGTGAGGTTTAGCTCCCAATAAAAAGGCGATGGAATCAATTAAAATCGACTTTCCCGCGCCTGTCTCACCTGTCAACACGGTAAACCCGCTTGAAAAATCGGCATCCAATTTTTTTATCACAGCAATATTTTCAATATGCAACGATGCTAACATTCTATCGCCTCCTTTTCTTTTTAATCTCTCATTTATTCTTCGGAAAAAACGAGTTCAGTAAAAGAAACAATCTTTTTACAGGTATCTTTGGTTTCTTCCGTGGTATGAAGCACAGCAATAATGGTATCGTCACCCGCAATGCTTCCAACAATTTCATGTTTGCAAATCGAATCAATCGCAGCAGCGGCTGCGTTTGCCATACCGGGATATGTCTTAACAACAAGCAAATTCTGCGCACAGTCAACAGCAGTCACGGTTTCCATCAAAATATTATGATACTTTGCGGTAGCATCGCTGATATCTGTTGTTTTGACAGAATATTTATATTTGTTTTTATCAGAAGCCACCTTAACAATGCGAAGCTCCTTGATATCACGTGAAACTGTAGACTGCGTTGCCAAATATCCAAGTTTTTGAAGCTCTTCGGTCAATTCCTCTTGGGTTTCAATATCTTTTTTGCTGATCAGCGCAATAATGGCATTTTGTCGTTCTTTTTTCATATGACACTCCGCAAATCCAATCTTATAAATCCGACATTTTATGGAATAAAACCTGACAAAAACTATTTGTTACCGAAACAAGTTTAGTCACTTTTTGTGAAAGCGAAATCTCCACTCGGTCGCCCGCCTCCAATATTGTTGTTCTGTCACCGTCAAGTGTCATGCACGAGGTGTTGGGCGAATCATAAATAACAGCCGAAAGAACCGTTCTTTCAGAAAAAACAATCGGTCTTGCTTTCAAAGAATGTGCGCAAATCGGCGTCACTTCAATAATTCGCAAAGAAGAGTCGATCACCGCACCGCCAGCTGACATGGCATAGGCAGTAGAACCGGTAGCAGTTGATGCAATCATGCCGTCTCCTCGGTAAAAATTGATTTTCTCTCCCCCGCAGTAAAGATCAAATTCTATAATACCGTGACCGTTCGCTTTGCTGATCACAACGTCGTTCAGCGCAGAGAGATTCTTGAAAATAGCTTTTCCGTTTCGATATAAAGAAACCGAAAGCATGGCGCGTGATTCCGTCTTAAAATCAGAAGCCAAAATCTTGGGTAATTCTTCAATATCATTTTTTTCAAGCTGAGCAATATAGCCAAGCCGTCCGAGATTCACAGCAAGAATCGGTATGTCGTAAAGAGATGCCATTTCCGCTTCTCTCAAAATTGACCCATCTCCACCCAAAACAACGATTGCCAGAGCGTGCTTATAAAGAGCATTACCTTTACAATGAAGCACCTTGTCATGCACCTTGGGACATGATTCTTCGCAAACAACGGAAAATCCGTTTTCCACAAGTAACGATGCCGCTTTTCGGGTATAAGTTAGATCGGGATCTTTTGAAAGATTCGGAATCAAAACAATCTTTTTCATTGTGCATCTCCTTTCTGTAAAAACTATCACTATGAATTACGAATAAAACAAGCAAGATATTCGGTGTTTCCGTCACCACCCGTAATCGGAGACGGAATCATGCCGCGCAAAGTAAAACCGCAGCTATTTGCCGACATAATCACTTTTTCAATGGCATACTGTCTGTGCTTTTCATTTTTCACAATGCCGCCTTTTCCAAGGCGTTCACGGCCCACTTCAAATTGCGGCTTAATCAACGAAACAAAGATACCGTTTGGTTTAACAAGTCCTGCAATCACAGAATGAAGAAGTGTCTGTGAAATAAAAGAAAGGTCACAAACCGCAATATCACAAAGCTCTCCAATATCCTCTAAGGTCAGGTAACGGGCGTTGCAATTCTCCATTGAAACAACGGAATCAAGCGAGGCGAGAGAGGGATCCAACTGATTGCTTCCCGAATCAACAGCATATACCTTGACACAACCGTTCTGTAAAAGACAGTCGGTAAAACCACCTGTGGAAGCGCCAATATCAATCGCCACTTGATTCGTCACATCGATATCAAATGCCGAAAGTGCCGCTTCCAGCTTGAGTCCGCCTCGACTGACATAACGAAGCTCCTCGCCGCACAGTTCAACATTATCGCACTCATCCACATCGAGAGAGGGTTTTGTCACACGAACACCGTTCACCAAAACATTTCCCTCCGCAATCATTGACGAAGCGCGTGTGCGACTTTTGGCAAAACCGTTTTCAAATAAATAGCGATCTATACGCATATCATCCTCTGATTATCGCATTCTGAACAACAGAAAACGAGCGAGCTCATTCAGCTCTTTTTTTCCCTCAAAGAAAGATATCGCGCGAACACCTTCGGCTGTTATACCGACAGCTTTGTCAAATGCTTCTTCTGCAGTCATAAACGTAAGAAATGTTGTTTTATTGTTACGCGCATCACTCGTTGTTTTTCCGGTTTGTTTGTAAGACGCTGTATAGTCTAAAATATCATCCACAATCTGGAATGTAAGCCCAATCGCATCCGCATAGGCGCGCGTGGCATTCATAACTTTTTCATCGTTGCCTTTTCCTGCTGCAAGAACGCCGAGAATGGCGGCACCTTGAATCAAAGCACCTGTTTTTAAGCGATGCATCTTCACAAGCTTGTCATAATCTTTCGGTGCCGATTCATCAAGGTCAATCTCCTGCCCACCTACCATGCCAAATGCACCGGAAGCCTCTGCCAAAATACGAACAGCCTTCAGATTGTCTTCCGCACTCATCTGATCGTTGCCGGCAATCACTTCAAACGCATATGTCAAAAGCGCATCGCCCGCAAGAATAGCTCTTGCCTCACCAAACACTTTGTGGTTGGTGAGCTTTCCGCGACGATAATCGTCATTATCCATCGCGGGTAAATCGTCGTGGATCAAAGAATATGTATGCACAAGCTCAACAGCGCAAGCGTAAGGCATCGCTTTTTGCATATCGCCACCAAGCAATTCACAAAACAAAAGCGTCAAATACGGACGAATTCGTTTGCCGCCGGCTGAAGCACTGTAACGCATACTGTCAAGAAGCGGTTTGATATCATTATCATCTTTTTCCAAACGCTTATCAAGTTCTGCATCAATCAGTTCTGCATACTTTTGCAGTTTTTCTTTAGTTAGCATTTTGTCCTCCTTTGGCAAAATCGGTTTCTGCCATACCGCTCGGAGTTTCTGTCAACAATTTGATGCGTGTCTCTGCGGAATCCAGTTTTTCATTGCAAAGCTTCACAAGGCGAACCCCTTCTTCAAACAAAGCAAGAGAATCATCAAGCGGCGCACTTCCGCTCTCAAGAGCACGAACAATCTGCTCAAGACGTGCAATTGCATTTTCAAAATTCATTTCATTGGGAGAAGACATATCTTTTCAAACCTTTCTGCATCAAATGTTGGGTTTGGTTAATGGTTCTGTTTGGGTCACAGTAGCGCTGATCTTACCATCACTGGTGCGCATAACAACAGTATCACCAATCGAAACATCTTTCATGGACTTTACAAGTGTTCCATCTTCTTGGAACACAGCCGAATACCCTCTCAATAAAACCGATAACGGATTCAGAGCCTCAAGCTTCGATGCCGTTTTCTCAAACACGGCGCGCTTATCGGAAAGCAACATTTTCGTTGCATTGTCAAACCTTGTCGATTCCATCAAAAGAAGTGTTTTCTTTTCATCGAGTATATAAATGGGGTTGCGCATCACTTTTGATGTCGCAAGCGCATCAAAGCTTTTACGCTTAACTTGAACCGATGTTTCCAAAAGTGCTGCCATGCGCCCCGTGATATTCCCTATTTTTCGTTTTAATTCTTGAGTTTCCGGAACAGCAAGTTCTGCCGCCGCAGACGGCGTGGGAGCACGTCTGTCTGCAACAAAATCACAAATTGTAAAATCTGTTTCATGTCCAACTGCCGAAATCACGGGAATATGCGATGCGGCAACAGTACGAGCCAGTTGTTCATCATTGAAAGCCCATAAATCTTCAATCGAACCGCCACCTCTGCCAATGATAATCACATCGGCACTGTTTGTATCGTTAAAATAACGAAGACCCCGAATCAGTTGCGGTGCAGCACCTTCCCCCTGCACGAGAGAGGGATACAATACAATTTTAGCGTAAGAAAACCGTCTTGTAATTACATTGATAATGTCTCGAATCGCAGCACCGGTAGGCGATGTAATCACCCCGATGCGTGTTGGAATCTTCGGCAAAGGCTTTTTTCTTTCCTGTCGAAAAAGACCTTCTGCTTCAAGCTTTTTTTTCAGTTGCTCATACGCAATATACAAAGCGCCCACACCGTCAGGCTCCATGGAATCTGCATAGAAATTGTAAATGCCGTCGCGTATATACGACGCCACTCTGCCGTGAACGATGACTTTCATTCCGTTTTCGGGGCGAAACATCAGCTTAGATGCAGATGAATGAAACATCAAGGATCTGACAAGAGAGCTTTCATCCTTCAAAGTAAAATAAAAATGACCCGTTTTATGATGAACAAAGTTGGAAATCTCGCCTTTGAGCCACACACTTGAAAGAAATTTGTCAGAATCGATCTTAGCTTTGATATATTCATTCAACTGTGTAACAGTCAGAATTGTTTTTTCAGCAACCATGCTCCTTGCGATACCTTTCTTCGCATAATAAAGCGATTCCTGCCGCATTGTCAGAAGAAAAGGCGCTTTCTGCAAACAATGCGTCAAACTTATTTACTATTTTCTTTTGAATGTATGAATTACCGGACACACCGCCCGAAAACAAAACAGGCATTCCTTTTACTTTGTCGGAAAAAGTGTCTATGGCATTTTCAGTCAACTTGGAAAGTGTTTTTTCCAAACTGGCAAGCACAAAAGCGGCAATTGCTTCATAAGAATGGCCTTTTTTCAGATAATCACTTGCCTTATTCTCAAGCCCTGACAAATTACAGGAAAGATCAGTAACCTTTATCATGGGGAAAATCCCCTCCCGTTTCATGGCTTCGAAATCCGCCATACGGTCAAGAGCCGCGCCGCATGGAAAAGCAAGTCCAAGCAAAACACCGATTCGGTCAATCAATTGTCCCGCGTTGATGTCAAGCGTTCCGCCAACACAAGTAATACTTCCCTTTTCATAAAGAAGAAGTTCGGTTGTTCCGCCTGAAATATGAAACGCGAGAAATGTTTTATCAACAAGATCATTCCTACCAGCTGAATACAAAGCCGCACGCACATGACCAGCTTGGTGTGAGAATGTGTACATAGGAACACCCAGCGTCGTTGACAAAGAAGAAGCAACCGCTTGCCCCGCCAAAAAACATGGCATATATGAACCTTCCACATCTCTCGGTCTTACCGATACACCGATTGCGGTATATGTTTTTTCACCAAGTACCGCTATCACTTCCGGCATGTTCTTAACATGAGAAAAAACCGCATCGCTTTGACGCACGCCGCGCTCACCGACTTTAACAAAAACAGGACACTTGCTGTTACAACCTACAACACCGTCTTCACAAAAAGAAGCGGATGTTGTGTAATTACTGGTGTCAATTCCCAAAAAAGTCATCATGCTTTATTCTTAAAACCGGATGCGGTTGCAATGGCATTCAGAATACCGTTAATAAACGTCGGTGCTTGGTCATGGTCGTATTTCTTGGAAATTTCAATGGCTTCATTGATAGGAACGGTGTACGGAATTTCCGCATAATGCATTTCATATACCGAAATTCTCATAATAGCAAGCGTTGTTCTGGAAAGTCTTTCAAGTGACCATCCGCGGGCATGAACAGATATTTTCTGATCGATTTCATCCAGGTGTTCATAGATTCCGTGAATCGATTGCAAAATATAAGGATCATCAATTTCCCTGTTTTCTTTGGCCTTCAGAATGGTTTCCTCCAATTCTTCAGGCGTATTAAAAGACATTTCGTAAAGCAGAACAAACAACGCCTCTCGGGCATCTCTTCTTTTCATAAAAACAAGCCTTCCTGTCAAACAATATTACATAGATATACATGATATATTATACATTATTTCTGTCGTTTGTCAATAAGATTCGCACAGAATCGAGCTACTTTCGTGCGTCTTTTTTATTTTTTGAAAGAGTTGTTAAAAAAGAAAAAGAGGGCTTGAAAAAGTACCCTCGGTTGTGTTATAATAGGTATAAAATATCCGCAAAAATAGGAGAATTATGAAAACCGTTTCTTTTATCTTCAAAAAGGTTCTTTACCCCACCTGTGCTATTTTCACAGTTATCTGGTTTGTTCTTTGTTTGCTTATTGATTCCATACAGAATATTACCAACATCAATCTCACCTCAACCGTTATGTGTTTGGTCTGTGCTTTGATGATCTCGCTCTGCAATCTGATCTTGGGCTATCAAAAGATGCCTTTCGTCGGTCGCTTTTTCCTGCACATGGTTTTATCTGTTTTTTCCATAAGCGTAACCATTGCAATCTTTTCGTCCTTCTTCCCCTCCGCGTATGCTGTGTCTGAAAAGAGCTTTTATTTGGTTCTTTTGTTAGTGGTTGCGTATCTCGTTTTGGCAACACCCTCTCTGTTGTTGTATCACCACTTTGTTCTTTCCAAAAAAGAAAAGGCAACCGCAGAATACACCCCCATTTTCAAAGCAAAATAAAAAAGGAGCCTTCGCTCCAAGCGAAAGTTCCTTTTTTATTTTATCCAAACCACGACACGGTGAATCGGAAAACCTTTTTCCGAAAAGTTCTTCTCGTATTCGGTCATCACATTCCCTGCGTTGTATTCGCTGTTATGAAGATCATATGTAATATCGGTCTTACGCATACCGACGGCATCAAACTCTTCCAAAGAAAAATCAAACAACAAACGGTTATCTGTCTTAAAAATAATGTTTCCGTCTTCGGGTAACATTTCACGGTATTTTTCCAAAAAACTGCGGTATGTCAAACGACGTTTTGCATGGCGTGCCTTGGGCCACGGATCAGAAAAGTTAAGATAGATTTTTGAAACTTCACCCTTGCGAAATATTTCAGGCAACATATTGGCATTCAGATTCATAAAACGCAGATTGGGGATTTCTTGTTCCTTGGCATATTCCAGCGCAGTGATCAAAGCATCTGTGCTGAGTTCCACCGCGATAAAAAATGTTTCGGGATGAAGTGCTGCCATTTGACAGATAAAACCACCCTTTCCGCACCCAATCTCAAGTTCACAAGGAAGGCGGTTGGCGTATTGTTCCAACTCATCGCGCGAAGAAATCACATACTCAGAGCAAGCGGCAAATCTTGCTTCTCCGTTTTTCTTTTTACGCATTCTCATAGGTATTTCCAGCCTTTCAACATCTCTTTTTGTCAAACATTATACCATCTTTTTTTATAAATTGCAACACTATATATTTGAAAAGGAGGCGAGCTATCATGGATTTTTTGCTTTATATTCAAAAACTTCAAAACGAACTCAAAGCACTCAATCTCCCAAAAGAAAAAATCCATACCATCATCACACAAGAATACGCGCTCGCCGAAACCCAAGATTCTTCCTCGCTACAATCTTTTTTTACGCTCGTTCGTTTGGAAACCATTCTTACCCAGGCAATGCAACAAAACAGTATTTTCTCTCCAGAAGATGAAGCTGCCACCATTGCACCACAAGGATGTCTTAAAAACAAAGCCATTCATATCATCGATGAAGAAAAAACCATTCTTCCTTCTCCCAAAGCAACCCTTCAATCACTCACCGATGAAGCAACCATGGTTGTCATTTCCGGGAACGCAAACGACGCATTTGAAGAAAAAACAATGGCTGCTTCCCCCGATCTCAAAAAACTTCTTTCAGAAAATGAAACCGTTAGAATTTCCGAAAAAGACACTGTTTTTTTCAAAGACGAGCTTGATACAACGCCAACAATACTCAAAGAAGACGAAACAATCCAACGTATTCCAATAACGCCACAAAAATCATCTTCTGTTGATGTAGATGCCACACTCCCTGCATATAAAACTACCACCACCAGAAACGAACCTGTCACCGAGCAAACACAACCAATCCCCTCCGGTGTCTTTGAAACGAAGAAAAAAAACGAAGAAAAAACATCTGCAACACTCAATCCGGAAAAGAAAGTCACCAAGAACGAAACAGAATCTTCCGTTCTGCCTCTGTCTGCTGAATCCATTCGTAACCCACATCCGCACATTTCTTTTTTCTGGCTCGCCTTTCTCCTCATTCCTTCCATCTGTTTTCTTGCTGTTATGATTGCCACCTTTGTTCTTTTTGTCGATTTTTTGTTTTTGCTTGCATTCACTGCTGTCATGCTATTCTATTTGTCTGTTCTGTTGATTCCCCTGTTTTTTGTCATATACTCGGTCGTATTTGCTTTTTTGTATTGGCAGGATTTTCGTATAGCAGAGGGAGTCACGGAATTTGGACTCACACTCTTCTTGTCCGGGTTTTCGCTTTTGTTTGGCTATCTTTTCTACCGTCCTTTCATCGTTACAGCGGAATGGATCGGCGAAAAGTGCAAATCATTTAATCGAAAAACATTTCGCCTTTTGCGTAACTTGTACCGCTATTCCGTGAAAGGAGCAGAAAAGATATGAAAAAAAGAACACTTCTTGTTTTGTTGGTTGCCGTCTTTCTTATGCTTGTGGGCGCTGCCCTTTTTCTGTTCCCTATTTTCACACAAAACACAGTTGCCAAACCCACCGTTTATACAGTCAATGCCGATTTTCAACATATTGAAATCGACCTTGACAAAACAGACTTTACCATTTGTTTGGATGACAAAACCTATATTGAAATCAACGGCTACCGCGAAAGCGAATACTTTATTTCCGAAGAAGACGGAAAGCTGTTGCTGACCGACCGATCCGAAAAATCGCCCCTTTTGTTTAAGCTAAGCGGAATCGGAAAAATGATCAAAGAAAGCCATCAAATATCCGATCAAAAAAGTATTGTTCTCCACCTTTCTCCTTTGCATTTGCAAAC
This sequence comes from Clostridia bacterium, assembly GCA_017532025.1. Lineage (GTDB taxonomy): Bacteria > Bacillota > Clostridia > Oscillospirales > CAG-272 > RGIG1993. The sequence goes on from JAFXJX010000053.1 coordinate 61,268, forward strand.
ACCCGTTAGTTTAATTTTAAAGAACAGCAAGCTTACTCTCTCCGCGCCACTTCCTTATCTCACCTTACACGCGGAGAATTCTTCAGTTACAGCAAAAGATATGACCTTTGAGCGTTTCAATGGAAAACTGATAAACTGTAACAGCCTGTTTTCTTTTCCATATTCAGCAAATGGGTTTTCGAGAAACATCGAAACACATAACACAGTATTTTCGATAAACGGAGACGAAAGAGCCAACACAGAAAAATTCGTAACCGACTTTCAAAAACCTTCTATGATCATAGAAGCACTTGGCGGCACTTGTCGTTTGGAATATCCGCAAGACACGCCATAACCGCATAAAACGAACCACCTCGGTTATACTATAACTGCCCGTATCCAATAATCTACAGACAGATATGGGGAATACAACCCAAGAAAGGCAAAGCCTGCGATTATGATTCTTGATAGAATAGCACTTTTTCTTCTGATCGTTGGCGGTATCAATTGGGGGTCTCTCGGTTTATTTCGCTTTGACATCGTTGCGTGGATTTTCGGAGGTCAAGCAGCCCTTGTCAGCAGGATCATTTATGCTTTGGTCGGTCTTGCGGCACTCTGGTGTATCTCGCTTCTCTTCCGCGACAGAAACGCTGCTATTGATACCACAGAAGAATAACATTCAAATACCTCAAAATTATTTTGAGGCATTTCCAATAAAGGACACCCAAAACGGTGTCCTTTATTTCATGTTTTCAAATTCATCACGAATAATAGAATTATGATCGGTCACAGCCAAAACAATAAAGTTCCGGTAATTGATGATTTCGGCCGCCATGACACGCTTCTCTGTTTCTTCGGAATAATAGGAAAAACCCACGTTTTTCTGTAACAGATCCCGTCGCATCACCAACATTTCGTATATCCGTTTGTTGTCATAAATCGAAACAGTACGAAATATATGCAGCTCCCACACGTCATTCCCGTGATATAAGCAGATCAAATAATCATCACAAAAAGCAACCGCGGGCGGTACAATATCCCCTTCTTGCGAATACAGCCGTGAAAGAATATGATTCTGCGAATCATCCGCCACAAAGTGGTATATCTCGCAGTCAGGAATTTCAATCCTGGATTTGATATGGCAAAATATTTCATACACGCTTTGTTCGATTTTTCCGTGACATCCAACCAAAAGTATCAAGCAACAAAGTAAAAAACAAATTCCTTTTTTTATCAAAAAATCACCTCACGACATCCTACTCGCGTCGTGAGGTGATTATGCGTTTATTCCATTGTGTTTCTTGCTTTGAGAGCTCTTGCCAGCGTGATCTCGTCTGCATATTCAATATCTCCGCCAACCGGAATACCCAGCGCAGGACGGGTTACTTTAATCCCCATCGGAGTCAAAACCTTGGTAATATACATTGCGGTTGCATCCCCTTCAATCGTAGGATTGGTTGCCACAATGACCTCCGTAATTGCCTCTTTTTCAAGACGGGCAATCTATTTGTCAAGACCGATTCTGTCAGGTCCAATTCCCTTCACAGGCGAAAGAACACCGTCAAGAACGTGATACCGTCCGCGATAATCACGAATCCGCTCAATGCTCATAAGAGCTTTGGCATCCTCCACCACGCAGATCACACCGATTCTGTTTTCATCGGCGCATACCGAACAAATCTCCATATCGGTCAGATTGTTACAAACTGAGCAGCGACGGATCTTGGTTTTGGCATCCAGCAAAGCCGTTGCAAAAGCCTCGCAAGCTTCGTTTGACATATCCAAAACCGAAAGCGCATAACGTGCAGCAGTTTTTCTGCCAACACCCGGTAGCTTCCGAAACTGTTCCATTAAGACTTCAATGGGAAGAAGATATTCACTCATACCGATTAAAACAGTCCGGGCAAGCTCATCGAACCGGTGATAGCCGACATTGCCTTGGCATTCTCGTCTTCAACCGTTTTGATCGCCTGATTCACTCCGGCAATGATGATATCAGAAAGTGTTTCAATATCATCGGGATCAACAATTTCGGGGGCAAGATCCAAGGAGAGGATCTCCTTCTTGCCGTTGATGCGAACAGTTGCAACGCCGCCGCCCGCCTTCACTTCATATTCCTTGGCATCAAGTTCTTCCTGAAGAGCAGCCATATCCTCCTGCATCTTCTGTGCCTGCTTCATCATGCTCTGCATATTGGAGGGACCGCCTCCGTAACCCTGCGGTAATCTCGATTTCATTTCTCTTTATCCTTTCATTTTTGAATCAATTTATATCAGATCCTGCATGGGATCTTTTGCCATCGGTGGTTTTGGTGCCACAACAAATTCGGCACTTTGGGCAACAATACCGTATTTCGCCGCAATTTGAATCAATGCGGCGCCTGCCTGCGCATTGTCAAGCATCATTTTTGAAAAAGCATCAGCAACGTGAATTTCGATCTTTTTGTCTGCCGCATCGAAAACAGCACTTGAGTTTTGTAAAAAAGGCGAACGGCTCGGATTCTTTGCCGAATAGTCATCCAAAATATCCACCCATTCAGAAAGCTTTTTACTGTCACTTTCCTTTGTAGTGGCAGTAACCGCTGAACCACGCGGCTTTTCAGACACCTTCATTTCGGTAGGCTTCGCTTCTTTCTTCACGGGGAGAGACGCTTCTTGAGAGGGGGGGAGCGTCACAGTCACACCGTTTGCCACTTTGAGTTCAAGTTCCGCAAGCCTTGCTTCAAGACCTTCAAGCGACGAGTCGGTTTTGTTCAGCGCCATGCGCATCAAGGTGATTTCCGCCGTCACGCGCTTGATATCGCTCTTGTTCATGGCAATATACGCTTCTTCAAGCAGCTTGATGTGATACACCAGCTTCTCTCTTGTAAAGAGTGCCGCAAGCGCTTGAATATCCGAAAGCTCCTGTGCGGAAACATCTAAAATATCTCGATTGAGTCCGTCGAGCGAGTTAATTCGCATCACCTTTTGTACGAGCATATCGCGGTAAAACATAATCAGATCCGAAACAAATACCGATATATCCTTAGAAGAACGGTATATCTCCGAAAGGATCTCAAAATTCTGTCGGTCTTGTTTTCCGCCACAGCGCGCACCGTTTCAATCACAGTTTCCCTGCCCACAATACCCGCGGCAGAACGCACATTGTCTTCGGTCACGTTGCCGTCTCGGTCAATGCAAAGCTCAAACAAACTGACCGCATCACGCATACCGCCTTGCGCCAAATGCGCAATCAAAACAGCCGCTTCTTTTTGAACTTTCAAGCTCTCTTGTGATGCAATGTACTCAAGTCGGCTGACAATATCATGTGTCGATAAACGCTTGAAATCAAAGCGCTGACATCTTGACAGAATCGTTGCGGGAATATCTTGTATTTCAGTAGTCGCCAATATGAAAATCACCGATTTCGGAGGCTCCTCCAAAGTCTTGAGAAGCGCGTTGAATGCCCCCTCGGACAGCATGTGTACCTCGTCGATGATGTACACTTTTGTGCCCATTTCGCTCGGAGTAAAAATCACCTCATCGCGAATGTCACGAATGTAGTCAACACCCGTGTTGCTTGCGGCGTCCATTTCCAGCACCTCGACCGACGCACCCGCATCGATCTGCTTGCAGGAATAGCAACAGTTGCAGGGGTTGCCGTTTACGGGATTTTCACAGTTCACAGCCTTGGCAAGAATTTTGGCACAGGATGTTTTCCCCGTTCCCGCAGAGCCGCAAAATACGTAGGCATGATTGACTTTATTGTTTGCAACCTCCCAGGAAAGCACCGAGGTAATATGCTCTTGTCCCACCACGTCATCAAACGTTGACGGGCGGTATTTACGGTATAGCGCCTGATGCATGGAAGGTCACCTCCTCATTCACATAATTGGTTTAAGTTTTTCTTTCTTTTTTGGCAGTCACAAAATAATATCCCGTGTTGTCATCGGATACAAGAACCGATTCACAACCGCTTGGAATCATAATCGTTTCCGATTTTTCCTGACGGCTGATAAGGTATTCACCATACTCATAAAAAATGCCTGCTTTGTAAAATGATGTAATATACTCTTCAAGCGTAAGTGAGTTCATGTAAATAATTTCAGCGTGCGGTTTTCCCACATAGCGGATATGCCACGGCTCGTAAGTAATGCCCGTAATGTCTTTTTTGCCATAGGGATACCGAATGATAAATCCGTATTCATAACCGTTCGTTGATACAAAACGCCCCGCCCTGCTGCGGTTGATTTTTCCACCAACAGAACCCTCGATATATACGTCGAGCGAAAGCCCTGTCTGATGCTCGCTCGTGCCAACAGCGGCGGCAATATCTGACGGATAGGTTTGTACAATACTCTGCTGTTCCTCTGCTGTGCGATATCCACTGCGAATACAAAGCTTTTTGCCGTATTTTTCTTGAACAGCATCCACAAGCTGCCCATATGCCTCATAAATCGTGTGTGACATAGCAGCATTATCGATATAGTCGAGAAAAACAACGTCGTCATCCGAAAGATGATAGTCACGGTTGATCAACGATAAAGAGTCATCAAACCGAATAGTCTCTCGGGATTTTGCGTCTTCCAAGGTCAAAACCGTATAGTCAACCTCACAAGCTGTCACATCAGCAGAACGAAACCATGATCCGATTTTCTGCGTCAAGCGAAATAAGGTATCACCTTTTAACAATCCTAACATAATACACAATCCAAATATGAAAATCAATAAAAAAACGAGAATGATAACAATTCTTTTTTTCATAAAAATATCACAAAAAAACACAGCAGCCTATCAATTAGAACCATACACCATTGTTCGAACCTACGATACATGCGCAAACCGAATTTTACCCTCCCAACAGGCAACCCTGTGGCACATTGAAAGACCCGCTTAATGCTGCTCGGTTCCCCGCCTGACATGGTTCACGGTATTCAATTGCACAAGACCCGTCGCTCAACGGATAAAGGTTTCGGCGCAAGACCACACACCGCAAGCCCTCATAAATGGAAACCACCCCTGCTGTAGCGGATTGCAGGTACAGGGCACCGCTATCTCCCCGGCCGGTATGGTCCTAATTCATATTCTGCTGTGTTAAAAAAACGATGCTTAGCATCAAGTCCAATATATTATAGCAAAAACATTCTCCAATTGCAAGACTTTTTTGAAAATTGAGCAAGAAAATATTGACAATTGTTGATTCTGCTCGACAATACAAAACCGCCGAGAGCAACCCCACGTCACTCTCGGCGTTTGTTTTATCTTTGAATCATCACATCGCAATAGCAATTTTTTGATGGCATTTCAAAATCACCATTTTTTTGTGCGTAATCAACTATGGTAACGTATAGATTTGAAAACATATTCTGACACATACGGTCAACATCATCACTCAAATGCTTTGGAAATAACTTTTTGTAGTCAGCAATGAAGGTTTCTGCAATCTTCGAATATTCGGGCATAAGCTCCGCAAATTGTTTTTCTACGATTGCGTCAAAAGTTCTTTTTTGCCCTGCTGTAAAACACGGAATGGTTACAAAAAAGTTTCCGTCGTCTTTTTTAGCTATATATCCGTCTTGTATTGCATTTGCTACTACATTTTTATCTTCCGAAAATCCATTGTAAATAATGTCTTCACAAGCATTGATATAAGTATCGAGCATCATCTTTCTGAAGTAAATACCGTTCATTCCAAACCAAGTTGTATGAGAACAATTTCCTCGGCTACCACGGTTAGCAGAATATTGGCTACCGATTCTTGTTCTTGGATACTTGCCTGTTTCCACGCTACCAATATAGTTCCACCAATATCCATCGTATTTCTGCTTGATCTGTGGGAACGGCAACTTACAATAATGTCTGCTGAGATAATCAAAAGCCATCATACCATACAGATAAAGCAGATCCGATTCGGATTTCCCTGCTTTGTAGAAATCAATATTCGCAGCTTCTTTGGCAACCGACTTGATAGCCCCTACCAATTTATCCATAATCGGTAGAAGTGCTTTCTCTGCATTTTCTTCACAGAAGATACCATACTTGTCAGACCAAATGATAAAATTGGTTTGATATCTTCCTTTTGACACCTCAATAACGGCTTCACGTTTTAAAAGGTTGTCAATCCGATCTTCAACATAGTATGCAGGAACACCGCATAGTTTTGCCAATTCTTCCACCGTCGCAGGCTTTTCATAGGAATAATAGAGGATATTCTGAGAAAGCGCATCATTTACATACTCACTCGGAAACGGCACCATTTTATCATCATATTCTCCCGTTCCGTATATACCAATATTCATTTTTATGGGTCGAAGAGCAGTTTCGTTCATTTCAGTACACTCCTTTTTTAGTTTCTTCCGAGCTTCCAAAAGTCGCCATGTGACAGTACCTTCGGGAATGTTCAATTGCTCGGATATCTGCTTGGTTGAAAGGCTGTCATAATAGTAAAGAACGATGATATCGCGATATATCGAAGAAAGCATTGCGATTTTTGTGCGCAACAGATCATAAACTGCTTCTTGATCGTTATCAAAAGCTTCTTCATACGCTATGTCTTCCGGAATGTCATAGGAATACATCGCGCGCTGTTTTCCCATATGACGCCAAAAGCTTTTGGTTACGTTACTTGCAATCCCCCAAAGCCACGGTTCAAATTTATTCTCGTCTTTGAGTTTCGGCAATTCTCGCACTACTGTAAAAAGTATTTCCTGCGACAGATCATCAGCCTCCTCGCGAGAATAGGTATGATTTACCGCATATCCATATACTTTTTCAACATAGCTTTCTATAATACTTGCATCCATCGTTCTCACCTGCCTTTCATCCATAAAGTGTTTGAAATTGTAATTTCATTGGGTGCTTTTCAAAATTATTTAAAATATTATATCATAAATCTGTGAATTAGTCTATACCAAAACCGCCGAGAGCGACCAAACGGTTACTCTCGGCGGCTTCTTTATTCCTTGATAAACGGAGTTTTTTCTGTAATCGTTTGAAAAATCAAACTTTCTCTTCCAAGTTTAAGAAAGAAGTACTCCCCAAATCTTCTAATAATCGAGTTAAGGAATCGATTTCCATACCGTTTACAATATCACCCACACCCACTATAACCTCACTGCCGTGCTGTGGCTGACGGCGAACTTCCATAGAAACGGGATCAACTAAAAGAATGCCTCTTGGCGTTTTGATTTCCCATTCGCTTTTATATTGATATCGAAAATCGTAAAGAGGCATCGGCTTGGGTTTTCTATCGAAAACGGGAAAATGAGTGCCTGCGAATTTCGAGAGCAAAACGATATAACTACGGATTAAGTATTCTCCGTTTTCCTTTAAGATCAATATGGACAATCGCCTCGGCATCCCAAAAAGCTTAATGGCAAAGACTTCATTTGCAGTTACAATGTAAAGGTCGCATTTCTTTGCGTGCTTCCCTCCAAGAAACCATAATGGATGCGTTGCGTGCATGATATATCCTTTGTTGCGACACATCCTTTTTATTTTACCAACACAAAACAATCGCTTGAAAAAGCAACGGATATACGGAAATAAGGCAATAAAAGAAACAATGCCTATCAGTGCATACCAAAATTCCATTTACATATCCTTCTTTCTGTAAGCAATATAGATCAGCGGTGTTTTACCAACCACAACAGGATAAGGCAAAAGATTCTGGTTCACGATGGCAAGAAGCTGTGCTTTTACATACGCCCCCATCGCTCCCGCGTGAACAAAATGTTCTGCTTCATCCACATGCTTGGGAACGCGATTCTTGGTCTTCGCCCAAAGCTTACGCAGATCATCAGAAAGCAATTCAAAAAGCTCCTTCTTGATTGCTTCACAAACAGGGTTCCAATGCTTTGTTACCTCAGTGAACGGCAATGCAGGAATATCCAATTTGATCTCCCCATCCTCACCGCGCTTCAAGATACAAAGCTTTTCAAATTCGGGAATCAGCTCATAAAGAAGCTGGTTGTCTGTCTTTACGTCACAAGGCAGAAAGGATGCGTAAAAGCGCAGTATGCTTTGCAAAGAGCATCTGTATTTGAACAGATTATATGCCCAATGCGCATCACCGAAAAGCGATTGACAATCAAACATCTGACAATCATACTTGCCGTCATTGTTTGAACTGTAACCAACGTATACGGGACCGGAGCCATCATAAGAGTTATCCTGTTTTTGATTATGTTCGTACACGGTAACGGTCGCAAGCCATCTTCCAGCATCGGGACGCTCGGGTGGTTGTTTAGGAGTATGCTCCGAATCGGGACGGCTCTTGCGCAAGACTTCATTCAGCATCTGATTCATACTAAACAAAAGCATCGTTGCCTTTTGTTTATCTGACATCTCGGCAAAATCGTCACGCACCGTCAAAGGCTCAATGTGTTTCCAAACGATCTCCCATACGCGAGAAGCATATTTGTCGGCAAGCTTTTCTTGCACAGGGATATCACCAAAGGCGTCCTCGTATCGCTGCACAAAGCAACGGGTATAGACAAGCCCTCCCGCGGTTCTGCCCATCAGTTCTCCTCGAATCAAAACCTCAATGATGGGCTCAATATATGCGCTGGGCATACCCATCGTATCGGCAATACCGCGCACCGACACGGGATTTTCATATGCCAAATTCAAAATATTGGCTTCGATATCCGAGCGCATGAGCGAGAATGGCTCACCATTGAGTCCGCCGTTACCCCATATAGCAATGGAGGCGGTTTTAGGTTCATAACTGATTTGCGAATACTTTTCCATATTTTCAAGTCCATCTTTGATCGGATCTCTTGCCACGGAAAGACGGGAGAGTACTGTTCCGCGCGGAATACCAAGCTCTTTTGAAATCTGTTCAATCGTTTGTCCGTGAACGTAGTGACGCACCGTGACCTCGCGGTAAATACGAATCAATCGACCGATCTCGCGGCGTACCGATTCGTATTCCTCTGTCTTGCGCTCGGCTTCTTCCTTTTCCTCGAATTCATTGTAGGTCTCGCTGATAGCACCATCACAATATTCCACACGCTCCGCCTTGTATTTCTCACGAAGCCAAGCGTTGTATTTATTTTTGAGCACAGCAGATAAAAATCCCTTTGGATGTTCTACGTTTTCACCCTTACTGATTTTCACAAGCAATACCGTAAGCGTGTCCTGTACCAAGGTATCAATATCTGCACAGTCGTTATACTGCTTCTCGGCAAGGCGATAGAGATATTCCAGATATTCCTCGCACCGCTTCTCTAAATCCTTGTCAAATCCGATCATAGAGGATCCTCCTTTCTGCCGTCATCGGCTGTTTTCACCCAATTAGTTGCAGAAAAATATGTTTGATTCGCTGTTTTAACAAAATTATAGCATAAATTTGTGAATCTGTCTATAACAAAAACCGCCGAGAGCGACCTAATGGTTGCTCTCGGCAATTTCATTATTCAGCAAAGCTAATCACATCGTCACCGTCTTCGGTGTCAAAAACAATGTCTTCATCGTCGTCCTCTTCGTCGTCAACTTCAAAGAAGTCTTCGCGAAGAACATCGAGCATTTCGTTCTTTTCTTCTTCCTCTTTCGCACCAGCGCGAACCAAACGAACACCAAGCACACCGGAAATGGCAGCAACAGCCAAGAACGCAGTTGCAAGACCCTTTCTCTTCTTCATCTGGGTAAAGAACAGAATCACGAAGCTAACGCACTGAATCAAGAGGCAGATACCAATGTAGAATTTTGATTTGTGAAAGATTTTTTTCATGGTTACAAGCTCCTTTTCGGATAATAAATTATGAAATAAAAACTTACAGTTTTGCGTTCTTTTTCAAGAAGGCGTTGATAAAACCGTCAATATCTCCGTCCATCACCGCTTGAATGTTACCGTCTTCATAGCCGGTACGGGTATCTTTGGCAAGTGTATAAGGCATAAAAACATAGGAACGAATCTGCGCGCCCCACTCAATATTAGTCTTGTTGCCTTGAATGTCTTCAATTTTTTCAAGTTTTTCACGCTCTTTGATCTCAGCAAGCTTGCTCTTCAGCATTTTCATTGCCGTTTCTTTGTTCTGAAGCTGTGAACGCTCGGTCTGACAGCCCACCACAATACCTGTGGGAATATGCACAATTCGAATCGCACTGTCAGTCTTATTAACGTGCTGACCACCCGCGCCACTCGAACGGTGTGCCGTTACTTCAATATCCTCCTCACGAATCTCAATCGAGCCGTCATCGGTAAATTCTGGAACAACTTCTACCGATGCAAACGACGTATGTCTTCTTCCCGAAGAGTCATACGGAGACACACGCACCAAACGGTGAACACCGTTTTCACTCTTTAAGTATCCGTATGCGTTAAGACCCTCAATCATGATCGTAGCGCTCTTAATGCCCGCTTCTTCGCCGTCAAGCCAGTCAAGGAGCTTCACGGTAAAGCCGTGTGTTTCTCCCCAACGGGTATACATACGGTAAAGCATCTGCGCCCAATCCTGTGCCTCTGTTCCGCCCGCACCGGGATGGAACGAAAGGATAGCGTTATTAGCATCATATTCACCGGTAAGGAGAGCTGACAGTCTTTGCTTTTCTGCTTCCGCCTCAACTGCGGCAAGCTCGCTCACTACCTCATCGGTGCAAGTTTCGTCATTCTCTTCAATTGCCATTTCCGCAAGCGCGTAAGCATCTTCGGTACGGCTGACAAGTTCATTATATGCAGTCACCTTGTCTTTATACTGCTTGATCTCTTGCAAAGTCTTGGTCGAGACCTGAGGATCATTCCAAAAGCCGGGCTGAACCGTCACCTCTTCAAGTTCGGCAATTCTTTCTTCGGTCTCCTTTATCTTAAGAGCCTGTGCCAATTCTTCAAGCTCCTTCATAATCTGTCTTAATCTGATTTTAGCTTCTTCCAACTGGATAATCAAGCGTTTGTTCCTCCGTTATATCTGTTTTATCAAATTGCTGTTATAGGATTCCACCTTGATCGCAGGATCAAAGGCGGTAATCTGTTCTTCAAGTACCGTAAGAACAGGATTTTCGGTGAAAAAGTGACCTGCGGAAATCACACAAAGCCCGCTGTCCGCAGCATCAATGGCCGCATTATACGAAACCTCGCCGGTAATGAGAGCATCTGCAAAGGAATCGAGCGCCGAATCGATAAAATCCTTTCCCGCGCCGCCAACCACAACCACTTTGGAAATTGTCTTTTCTCCGCAAGTGTAGCTAACGCCGTCTGCACCAAGCTTTTCTTTCACGAGCAATGCAAGCTCTTTTCCTGAAATCGGCGAAAGAGTACCCACACGGGCAAGTGATTCGTGTCCAACCACAAAAGGCTCAACATTCTGAACACCCAGCACTTCGCAAAGCGTATCGTTTACGCCCCCCTCCACCGCATCAAGACGCGTATGAAAAGAAAAAGCAGAAATACCGCTACGCATCAGTTTAGTAATCACTCTCGATTTCACGTCGCAACCGTTGATCGAACGCATGGGCGTAAAAATCAAAGGGTGATGCGAAACAATCACGTCAAAACCTTCGGCAATGGCGTAATCCACCGCACCCATTGTCACATCAAGCGCCACCAAAACGCGCTTGACTTCCCGCTCGGGATCAGACATACACATAGCGCCGTCATTGTCCCAAGGACAAGAAAACGAAATCGGAAAAGCCTTATCGAGAAAAGAATAGAGTTCTTTTGCTGTTGCCATAGATTGACTCACTTTCTGTTATTGGTTTTTCATATCGGATATTCTTTGAAGAATTTCGTTATGTAACGCATCAAGCTCGGACGCATCTTTTCCGCTTGCTCGAAGACCGTTTGCTTTTTTGGCAATGCCTGCTGCCGTTTTACAGCAAAAAGCAAGATAAGCATTCATATCTTCATCAAACGTCGGTTGTCCAATCAAAGCATCCGTCAGCGAAACGTCACGCGAAACGCCGTCATATACCGCACCGAAAATACGGTAAGGCTTTTTATCATCCAAAGCATACCGCTCGGCATATACACGAAAACCGTTCATTTGAAGGTATATTGCAAGCTCCGCCACACCGGTCTGCGGCTGAAGAATCACTCTTCGACCAAGTGTTTTCACAAACGGCGCTTCGTTCAGAATGGTCATGATGGTTTCGCCGCCCATTCCGCAGATCACAATATCGGTGGGATCATAGCCCTCCACTCCGTTAAGTCCATCTGTCAAGAGCGTTTCAATCTTATCCTCGCATTCATAAAAGCGGATATTGGCTTTGGCGGCTTCGAGCGGTCCTTTTCTCACATCAGAAGCAATGGCTCCGTCTGCCACACCTGATAAAACAAGCGCCAGCGATAGATACGCATGATCGCAACCCACATCCGAAACATAGATTCTCTTTCCACAGCGCCGCGGAATCATCGCGGACGCTGTGTGATCAAAGCAGTCAAAGCCCACAAGAGAGGCGGCTTTTTCAAGCCGTTCTTTCAGGGTGATACTCACTTCGTAGAAAGAAAATCGTTGATCTTGGCAATCAGCTCGTCCGCATCAGTTCCGTGAACAGCACAAGCCTGTTCAATCGATTCGCCTCTTGCAGAGGGGCAACCAAGACAATGCATGCCGATGGCAAAAAAGAACTTTGCACAGCCGGGCTCTTTGTCAAGAAGATCACCAATGATGGTTTCTTTGGTAACAACCATGGTAATATCCAACCTTTCTGGGAAAATCTCTTCCCAAATGGAATTCTTCGTGGTCATACTTCCACGATTTTATTATATATGATTTCCCTTCTTCTGTCAATTCATTTATGAAAAAATTTCACTGTTTTTCATCTATCTTCTTGTCAAAAAGAAAGAAAAATGGTATAATACTCTCAAACACCAAAAGAAAGAGACGGTACTTTAGTTATGTGTATTTTCTGTAAGATCATTGCAGGTGAAATTCCCTCAAAAAAAGCGTATGAAGATAACGACATTTTAGCGTTTTACGACATCAATCCCCAAGCACCTGTCCATATTCTTGTCATTCCCAAAGCGCATATTCCCTCTGTGGATGCCATTGATTCCACCAACAGCGCTATTGTGGCAAAAATTTTCGAAACAATTCCCGAAATTGCCAAAGCCGCAGGCATCACCAACGGTTACCGTGTGATCTCCAACTGCGGCGATGATGCTTGTCAAACCGTCAAGCACCTCCACTTCCATATTCTCGGTGGAAAACAATTGTCCGAAACAATGGCATAAAATTACATCAAAAAAGCTCCGAAAAATCGGAGCTTTTTTGATTATTTCACAATATATGCTTTTTCAATAACAACCTTTTCAGCAGGAACGTAATGATTTCCCTGTGCATCGATTGTATCTGTTTTCTCACACGTGGCAATCGCATCCACTACGTCCATACCGTCAATCACCTTGCCGAACGCCGCATATTTACCATCCAGATAATCATTCGCCTTATGCATAATAAAGAACTGTGACGAAGCACTGTCGGGATCATCTCCGCGCGCCATACCGATGACACCGCGCTCAAACTTCAGATCATTGTCCACACCGTTGATAGAAAACTCGCCTTTGATCGTTTTAAGCGATGCATTGTCTGCAGGAGCGCCACCCTGAATCATAAACCCTTCGATAACACGGTGGAAGTTCAATCCGGTGTAAAAGCCGTCTTCCACATAATTCACAAAGTTCTCAACCGTGATCGGCGCTTCGTTCGGATACAATTCAAGTGTGACCTTGCCGTAATCCTTGATTTCCATTGCCACCTTAATAGCATCACTGGTATCGACCTCGTCATCATCACTGGTGAATGCCCAAATCAGTACACCGACAAGTACCGCAACCAAAACCGTCACCGCGAGAATCGTGAGGATCAAACGGTTGCGTTTTTTCTTTTGCGCTTTCTGTTGTTCGATTTTTTGTTGCTGATAATATTTATTGATATTCTTGCTGCGACCCATAAAACTCTCCGTATCAATTACGCTTGTACATCGTAAACATAAGTCTGAATTGAAATGTTCAAATTGCCGTTCAGACAACGAATTTCATCAATCATTTCCTTGGTATTGATGCCATTCTTAAAATTCACTGCATAGTGAAGCTCGAACATAGTACCAAAGTTAGAGGATTTGATCTTAACAAGATCAGCATGAACGGTGTACTTATCAAGAATGTCATCAAAAATGCCTTCATAATCAAGGCTTTCTGGAAGAGTAACCTTAAGAAGCTTCTTGGGATTCTTCGAATCACCAAAACGAATATAAGAAAGAACAACCATAACAACGATCATGAACGCAACGAGGACTGCGGAAACACCGATAAACCCTCTACCGCAAGCAAGACCCAGTGTCAACGCGGCGAAAATATACGAGAGATCCTTAGGACTTCCCTGTGTGCTGCGGAAACGAATGATGGTCAAAGCACCACCGATCGAGATGGCGCTGAGAGCGGTTGCACTGTTCGCATTTGACAAATTTGACGAAACCACGCAAAGAATAGCAAGAATTGCAGGAAGCATGATCAAAGTATAAGCCATTCCTTTGGAATACCCGTCACGACGGTTGGTCAGGATGTAAAGAACACTCAATGCGGCACCAAACAAAAGCGATGCCAAAAGAATTGTCATAACGAGGGCAAAGGTTACGCTGAGCATGTCCGAGGTAATAATCGAATCCATCGGTTTGTCAAAGATTTTTTTAATTAAATCAAACATATTCTTCCTCCAATTCCGGGGTATGTACACCGGTAACTAAATATTCATATTCTTTTCCGTATTTGGAAAAGCTTGAGTTAAAGATTTTGTGCTCGCTTAAGAAACGGGCAAGCCAAAGCGGCATGGCATTCGGAATCTTAATTTCCATCAAAATCCTCTCGGGTGGCATAATATCATACCCCGAAGTATCACCGTCGAAAGTCAAATTGGTGCGACGCGTATAGATTTCTTTGTCGAACGTGATACGAAGTTCGGGATCGTCAATGCCAAACATAGCAACGCGATCGTACGAAATATACACCGCAGGCTGCAAATCGTAATTCACAAGCATACGGAGAATTTCCTTTTCGACCTGCCTGTCGAAATAGGACGCAGTTTCATAAGACGGCGGAAGCTGTTTTGTTCTAACCATTTCCATCACTTCGGAATACTTCATCGTGGCACGACGCTTGGTAACAACACCCTTATACTTCTTTTTGATTTCGAAGAAAACTTTATCGTCTGCCTCGCGCAAAGGAAAATAAGACCGCATTCTGAGTTTTTCTTTGTATGGCGGCTTGGATACCGATGTGCGTATGAGTTCGTTGGTGGGTGAGTCGAAATAAATGTTATAAAGCTTATAGGATTTGTTGTTCAAACAATACTTTTCGTACCGCATATAATCAGCAAGAAACACTCTAAGAGCATCGTATTGTTCAAGCGTCAACATGTATTTTTTCTCATAACGCTTAAAAACAGTTATTGCCAAAAGCATCCTCTCCTTTCTAACCTAATAACCTACTTCGCTATTTTACAAAACAAATATTAACTCCATATGAACATTTGAACAATTTGATACAAAAATCATACAATATACTCGGTTTATCTGTCAATTATATATGAATATATAAAAGCGCCACCCACGAATCTACGTGGGGAGCGCTTTTATCAATTATTCTTCATCCTGAGCGTCCATATGAATGTCGATCTGACGATAAGGAATCTTGATGCCTTCATGCTTGAATACTTTATCAATATCTTCATTGATATCGAATTTAACAGTCCAGTAGTCCTCTTTCTTAACCCACACACGCAGTGCCAAATCAACTCCGTTTTCGCCAAACTGCAAAAGACGGCAGAACGGAGCGGGATCGGTAAGAACAAGCTCGTGGCTGGATGCAACGGCAATCAAAAGCTTTTTCACTCTTTCCACGTCAGTATCACGCGCGGTGCTGACAGCGAAATCAACACGGCGGACTTCTTCTATAGAAAGATTTTCAAGCGGAGAGTTGGAAACGAAACCGTTCGGAAGGCTAATGGTAACATTGTCTGGCTTTTTCAGAATGGTGTAGAAAAGGTTCATGTCGGTAACAGTTCCCTCTTCTCCGCCAACAAGGATGTAATCGCCAACCTTAAAAGGTTTGAAGATGATCAAGAGAATACCACCCGCAATATTTGAAAGACTTCCCTGCAACGCAAGACCAATAGCAACGCCGGCCGATGCGATAATGGCAACAAAGGATGTCATTTCAACACCCATGACTGCAATTGCGGTGATCACCACAAGAGTCTTACCGCCAAAGTTAATAAACGATGCAGCAAATTTGGCAAGCATGGGATCCATTTTGGAAGACTTTCGCACCTTTTTGGCAAAAAAGCCAACCACAATAAAACCAATGATAAGAATCAATAGCGCACCAAGCAGTCTCATTCCGACAGATGTGGCAAACTCAACAACTTTGGTCATAAAGGTATCTGCCCAAGCAGCAAGAAACAAATTCATTTTAATTATCCTTTCTTTTCATGAAAATATATTTTATGATTCCGGCATATAATATGCCACAATAAAACCATCAACATTATTGCCTGACACCGTATAAACAGCCCCTTTGGGAATTGTTATTTTGGTCAAGACTTCTTCTTTATCTGCGGGATAAAAATCAATATTCCAGATTAGGGAATTTTCCAAATCAGTCACAGTATGGGTCTGTGAATAATAACGCAGAAACTTTATATATTCTTGTGTATCAACATAATCAAGTCGTTGCATCGCCAACGCATGCGGAATGCCCACATAACGAAAAGTTGCCAATGTGTTTGCTTGATTACCCTCAAGACCCGTATAAACAAAACCATACCGAACACAATGATCTTGAAACCAATCAAGACAAGTCATCGTTTTGCCGTTCACCGTAACTGTTTTTTCATAAGATGCCAATGAATAATTGGCACCATCTTCATAGAGATTGATGGCAATCGAATATCCTGTCACAAAGGGACTGTAAAGACTCTCTTCCCCGTTGTACACATATGCACTGACCACTTGCACGGTTTTCTTCCCCGTATCGGTAACAAAAGCCGCCATTAAATCTTCCCAGGCCTGAAACGCATCCTCTTTTATAAAAACAAGAGAAGAAGCCAACAAATAGTTTTTTGACTTATTTCCGTATAAGCGAATAAGATTCTGCTCCTTGAAGTGCGAAACAGAAGACGAAATTTTGTTTGCCGGAAGAAGTGACGCTACCTTGTACCGAAAGCTTGTCTCGTCATTGATCGCAAGAAGCGTTCCCGAAACAAATGATGCTGAAGGAACTGTGATCCCATCTTCGGATTGATTGGTAGTTAACGCATAACTGAGATTGATCGGAGTCTCTTCCTTCTCAACCTCAGGCGTAGTCCATGGGGTTGTCACAACAAGATCACTTACCACTGCCGTGGTTTGCACGGGCGGCTCTTCATCGGAACAAGAAACCATTAACAACAGTGCCGATAGAAACACCAGAATTAACACTGTTTTTTTACCCATATCCAACCTCCCTTTTGATCAAAAATGCATCTTTATCCTTACTGAAATATGATAACACAAAAGGTGCTTCTTGTCAAGTAAATCCATTTGACAAAAAACACCTTTTTTCAAAGCTTTTTATAAAAAATAACTTTCAGGTTGATCGAATACATCGAAGCTGTGCGTCAATCCAAACATTCAGTTTTTTCGCATAAAGCAAGGGCATCATTCTGATCGTGTGTAACGAGAATCACAGTTTTGTTTTTTGCATATTCCTTAACAAATTGAATCATCGTTTCTTTCGTGTCTCGATCCAATGCAGAAAACGGCTCATCCAATAAAAGAATCGGTCGATCCACCATAAATGCCCTCGCCAGAGAAACCCTTTGTTTCATACCGCCGGAAAGCTCCGTCGGATACTTAAATGCATCCTCTGAAAGTCCAACGCGATCAAGAAGTTCTTTGGCTTTCTTTTCCGATTCCCTACGGGGTAGATTTGAAACAACTGTCAAATTCCTTATTACATTAAGGGAATCGAAAAGTCTCGGTTCTTGAAAAACATATGCAATCTCATCTGTGCCAAAACCTTCGATCAAACCCGAATCCGGTTGCTCAAGACCGGCTATTATGCGAAGCAATGTAGTCTTCCCTCGACCGCTTTCTCCCATGATGGCAAGCTTCTCACCATCATACACAGTCATAGAAAAGCTATCAAGAACACGCTGCTCGCCGTATTGTTTGCAAAGATTATCAAGTTTGATCACAACACAGCACGCCCCTTTCTTTTCTTTTGAAAGGCCCGCTTGATCAAGCATTCAAAGAAAACGCTGAGAAGCACAACCGTCACAGTCCAAGCAAATAAACGATCCATTTCGAGATTCGATTTCGATTCGGCAAGATTCTGTCCTATGGTATTTTCAAGATTGCAAATCACTTCCGCCGCAACTCCCGCCTTCCAAGCAAACCCAATCGCATTGATCACGCCGGAGATTAAAAAAGGTTTGAGTTGAGGAAACCACAAAAACACGATCTTTTTTCTAAAAGAGAAAGAATAGACTCTTGCCACCTCATCAAGCCCTTGATTAAATGAAGAAATACCGCTGTAAAGATTGCTGTAAAGAATCGGAATCACCATAATAATCACGATTAAAAGCGCTACTGTATCAATTGCAAAACCATTCACGCGCACGATCACATAAACCAAAATGATAAACGAAGCCACAGGCGTTGCGCGCAAGACCGTAACAAGAGGAGAAATAATAGCGCAAAAGATGCGTGACAGCGAGGCAAATACAGCAAAAGCACCGCCCAATACACACCCTATCAACGCGCCTTTCAAAACTGTTTGCATACTTTGCCATACAGCACGCCAAAAGTCACCTTCTTGGAGCAACTTCCAAAAAGATGCAAGCACCGTGTGCGGATAAGGAAGAAACAACTCGTTTCCCATTCTGAATGCGGCAAGATACCAGACAGCCGTCCAGAATCCTGCTGCAATCATCCATAATATCGGTTTGGGAATCCTAATTCTTTTCAAGAAACTCATCGTTTGTAATAGAAGCCTTCATCAGGGTTCTTTCCGCCAATCGATTGTGCTTTTGCTTCATACAATACATTCAGAAAAGCAGACAGCGATTCTTTCATCTCTTCTCCGTCAACATACACAATATTGCAACGCGGAATAGCCTGTTTTGCCAAAGCTTCTTTGGGAATGATGCCAAGACCTGCAATAATGCCTGCCGCAACATTCGGATTCTGATTTACATATTCAATCGAAGCACGGTACTCATCAAGAAATTCGGCAAGCTGTTCGGGATGCTCCTCCGCAAACGCTTTGCGTACAACGATGCAGCCTTGCATTACGTCAAAATCGGAAATCTTGTCCCATTCTTCTGTGAGATCAAGTGCCACACGAACGCCCTCTGTTCCCGATACTGCCACTGTAACATTAGGCTCAGGGAGCATCGCAATCTTCACCGCACCGCTCTTCACATAAGCGGCAAGCTCACCGTGATCAGTATAGGAAAAATCAAGAGTAACATCCTCGTCTGGATCAATACCATTCTGTTCAAGCAGATAGCGCAGAATAAACTCTGGAGTCGATCCACCACCTGTCGCATGAATCGTTTTGCCCTTCAAGCTCTTGATATCGGTAATTGTGTTGCCGTTTTCCACGATATGCAAAACGCCGAGTGTGTTAACTGCAACCACCTGAAGATCGGCTTTACCGCTATTGTACAACGCTGCAGCAACATTGGTAGGAAGTGCTGCAATATCGTACGAACCAAGTAAAACTTCCGCTTTTACAAGATCAGGAGAATCCTTGATTGTAAACTTGTACTTGGAAGCAGCGTCAGATTTGGAATCGTTCCACACAGTTGCCATGCCCATACCGGTCGGACCTTTCAAGGTAAGAATACGAACCTCGTCAGCATAAACGGGATTGTAATCTCCTGTGCCGTTGTTTTCGGTCGTTGTGGGAGCTGTGGTTTGGTCAGCTTTTCCGCCGCAAGCAACGACGGAAACCAGCAAAACCAGCAGCATAATGATGGATAAAAGTTTTTTCATAATACATCAATCCTTTCAAGATTAAAAAATTTCTTCAGACAATGCAACACGAGATAAAGCCTCTCGGTCGAGAACCGTCAGCGTTTTTCCTTCTTTTCGGATCCATTCATTCTCAACAAGTATATCAAGCGAACGGTAAAGTGTCATACGACTGATACCAAGCATTTGCGCGAGTGATTGCATTGAAACTTTAGTTTCTTGCTTTTCAAGAAGGTAATAACACAATTTGGAAATCGCACTCGGTGCCGATATACTATCAAGCTTATCGTTCAAAAAACAAATTTTTTGAGATAAAACCGAAATATATGCAATTGCCGCATCAGGCGACTCACGAAACACTTCGCTGACAATTTTTTGTGGAACAAAAGCTACAACACAGGAAGAATCTGCCCGAATCTCACTTACATATTCATCTTTTTGACAAAACAGTGTTGCTATGCCAAAAATATCCCCCGGTTCAAAGGAACGAATCATCAAATCCCGTCCTCCATGTTTCTTGCGGGCTGTCGCACGTCCCCGAATCATCAGTGATAACGATTTGCGATATTCTTTTTTGGTAAAAATCGTTTCACCCGGTAGATATTCACAAAGCGAAAAAGCGGCGTCTTCTACAATAATCTTCGAGAAAACTTCGCCTCCGAGAATCTCAAGATCGGACAGCATTTTTTCAGCTTCATCAAACAGTTCGCGTTCCGTATCGAGTGACAGTTCCTTCATAAACACCTCTTTTGTAACATTTGTTACATTTATTATACCAACAAAACATATCTTTGTCAAGCAGTTTCGCAAAATATTTGTTTGGCATATACTACAAAAGAGGTGATGATATTGATTATTCATGTAGTAAAACCAAACGACACCGTATATGAAATTGCCAAACAGTACGGCATTTCCCCCGAATGGATCATACAAAACAATAGTCTTACCGATCCCAACCGACTGGTGGTCGGCCAAACACTTGTCATCGGTATTCCCGCCGTTACACACACGGCGAAAGAAGGCGAAACACTCTTCAGCATTGCAAGGGAGTATCATGTTCCGGTTGACAGACTTTTACAAAACAATCCATTTCTTAGAGGCAACACCGTCATTCGTCCGGGTGACTCTATCGTCATTCGGTATGAAAGTGAAGGCAACCGATGTATTACCGTAAACGGATATGTCTATCCTTCTGTCTGCGGCGAAGTTTTAGACTTAACACTTCCCCACCTGTCTTACATAACACCGTTTTCATACGGATTTAAGGCAGATGGAAGCCTTGTTACACTCGCCGACGATGTCATTATAGAAACCGCACGCGCCAAAGGGGTATCCCCTATTATGCTTTTAACCACACTCAATACCGACGGTAATTTCGACAATACGCTTTCAAAGCTTCTCCTGGAAGACACCGATATGCAGGACTATCTGATCGGACGAATCATTGAGAATATGCAGCTCAAGGGTTATCGCGTTTTGGATGTGGATTTTGAGTTTGTATTTCCCGAAAGCCGTGTCGCATATGCTGATTTCATTAAAAGAATTAAGCAAGCGTTTGAACCGTACAGTTACGAAGTATGGGTTGCGCTCGCCCCCAAAGCATCCGCAGAACAAAAGGGACTTCTTTATGAAGCGCATGATTATTCATTGCTCGGTGATGCTGCCGACCGCGTCCTGCTTATGACATACGAATGGGGATATCGATACGGACCCAATGTAGCGGTTGCACCAATCAATAAGGTGCGACAAGTTGTTGATTACGCGCTGACGGAAATTCCAGCTAAAAAAATCCTCCTCGGCGTTCCCAATTATGGCTACGATTTCACGCTCCCCTATCTATCGGATGAAGCCGAAGCTACTATCATAAGTAATGCAGAAGCCATCAAACTCGCATGGGAGAAAAAAGCCGCTATCGAATACGATCAAACCTCACAAGCACCCTTTTTCCGTTATCACCAAAACGGAAAGACACATGAAGTTTGGTTTGAGGACGCTCGAAGCTTGAAAGCCAAACTTGATTTAATGGACGAAAAAGGACTTTCAGGTATCGGCATTTGGAACTTAATGACCCATTTTCCGCAAAGCTTTTTGATGCTGATTCCCTATTGCATTGAATAAAAAACACGGATGATGCCTTTCGGCATCATCCGTGTTTTCATATAAAAATCAGCTAATGGTTCGAATATCGTAAGGTGTTGACTGATACACAAAATAGTTCAACCAGTTGGTATACAACAAATTGGCGTGTGAGCGCCACGTCGAAAGCGGCTCCTTAGTATCGTCATCTCCCGGGAAGTAATTCTTCGGAACCTTGATGGGAAGTCCTGCATTCTTGTCGCGCAGATATTCCTTTTTCAAGGTGTCCGCATCGTATTCGGAATGACCCATAATAAAGATTTGTCTTCCCTTCGGAGACATGATTGCATAAAGACCGGCCTCTTCCGAAGATGCCAAAATCTTAAGACGGGGATTGTCCTCCACATCCTCGCGGGATATGGTGGTGTGGCGCGAGTGCGGCACCATGAATTCATCGTCAAAACCGCGGAACAGCATGGAATTTTTATATTCCACCGTGTGAGGGAAAATGCCGAACATTTTCTCGCCAAGCGGCTTTTTATCAATACCATAGTGATAATACAGGCCGGCTTGCGCGCCCCAACAAATGTGAAATACGCTTGTAACGTGCGTTTTGCTCCACTCCATAATTTCGCAAAGCTCATCCCAGTATTCCACTTCTTCAAAAGGCATTTGTTCAACAGGTGCGCCCGTAATGATCATGCCGTCGTAGTTTTCACCCTTGATATCGTCAAAGGTTTTGTAAAACGCAATCATGTGATCCTGAGGGGTATTTTTCGATTCGTGCGTTTTGGTATGGATCAACTCCATTTCTACCTGAAGCGGTGTATTACCGAGTAAACGCGCAAGCTGTGTTTCAGTGGTAATTTTGGTCGGCATCAGATTAAGAACCAAAATTTTCAAAGGACGGATATCCTGTGTAATCGCGCGCGTTTCGGTAATCGCAAAAATATTTTCATTCAACAACGTTTGTGTTGCCGGAAGATCGTTCGGAATTTTAATCGGCAAAGGTGTACTCCTCCTTGGTGGTAGTGTGTCTTAAACAGCGGCAAGAGCCTGTTCAATATCCGCAAGAATATCGTCAATATGCTCAACACCCACAGACATACGAACAAGATCAGGGCCGATACCGGCATCTTCAAGCTGTTTGTCTGTCAGCTGACGGTGGGTGGTAGAAGCAGGATGCAACACGCAAGTGCGGCTGTCGGCAACGTGAACCACAATTGCCGCAAGACGGCAAGCATCCATAAACCGCATAGCCGCTTCTCTTCCGCCCTTAATACCGAATGCGATAACACCTGAGCATCCCTTGGGCAGATATTTTTTGGCAAGCTCATGCTGATCGGACGAAGGAAGACCGGGATAGTTCACCCAAGATACCTTCTCGTGTGTTTCCAAAAACTCAGCAAGCTTTTGTGCATTTGAGCTGTGACGCTCAATACGAAGAGCAAGCGATTCAAGACTTTCATTGAGCATAAAAGACACAAGCGGTTGCTGGAGACAACCGAGGTCGCGGATCAGCTGTACTCTTGCCTTGGTAATATAAGCCGCTTTTCCGAAATCATCGGTGTAAACCACACCGTGATAGGATTCATCAGGGGTGGTCAACTCAGGATACTTTCCGCTTGCTGACCAATCAAAGTTACCGCTATCCACAATCACGCCGCCAACAATCGAAGCGTGACCATCCATATACTTGGTTGTCGAATGGGTAACAATATCCGCGCCAAATTCAAAAGGCTTGCAAAGAACAGGTGTCGGGAATGTGTTATCTACAATCAGCGGCACACCATGCTTGTGTGCAATCTTGGCATAGCGCTCAATGTCAAGAACATTCAAGCCCGGATTGGAAAGCGTTTCACCGAATACAAGACGTGTGTTCTCATCAAAGAGAGCGTCAATTTCTTCGTCAGTCATCGAAGGCAGTGCAAAACGGCACTCAATACCCATACGCTTCATGGTAACGGCAAACAGATTCAAAGTACCGCCGTAGATCGAAGACAGCGAAACAAAGTTCTGTCCCGCGGATGTAATGTTGAAAACAGCAAGGAAGCTTGCCGCCTGACCCGACGAGGTCAGAATCGCACCCACACCGCCTTCCAGTGCTGCGATGTGCTCTTCCACGTAGGCAACTGTGGGATTCGAAATGCGGGAATACATATGTCCGTCAGCTTTCAGGTCAAAAAGCTTACCGAGATGCTCTCCCGACTCATACTTATATGTTGTGCTCTGGTAAATCGGAATCACTCTCGGTTCACCGTTTTTCGGCTGGTATGTACCTTGTACACATACAGTTTCAGTTTTGCGTTTTGTCATGGCTTACACCATCCCATACTTTATATAATTTCGTCTTTTCGTTCTGATAAAACAAATACGATTCCATATCATTATATCAAAAAAAAAGCTTTTGTCAACACTTTATCCCGAATATACGCTATTTTTAGTACTAAAACCAGATTATATTCGAAAGCACTTGCATTTGCACAAAAAAAATGTTAAAATATTACATACACAAAAAGGAAAGGTCGATCAAGTTGAATACCGTTGTTTTAATCCCCTCCTATAACCCGTCCGAAGCGCTTTTGAAGTTGCTTCGTGAGCTTTCCGAAAAAGAACAAAGAATCCTTGTTGTCAACGACGGCTCGGATGAATCTTATACCGATATTTTCAAAGAGGCTGAACAATACGCCACCGTACTTCACCAACATCCCAACGGTGGCAAAGGAACTGCACTCAAAGCGGGAATCCGTTATGTAAAGGATCATCTGCCCGAATGCAACGCCATCGTCACCGCAGATGCCGACGGGCAGCATAAAGTAGCCGATATCCTTGCCATTTCCGAAACACTCCACGAGAAAGGCGGCTTTGTCATCGGAACTCGCAAATTCACAGGTAAAGTTCCCTTCCGCTCCCGTTTCGGAAACGCCCTCACCAAGCTTGTTTTTCTTGTTGCAGCGGGCAAAAAATGCAGCGACACCCAAACAGGTCTGCGCGGCTTTACGCGAGATCTCTTTGACTTCATGCTGAATGTCAAAGGTAACCGCTATGAATACGAAATGAATGTTATGATGCAAACCGCGCAAGGCGGTATTGCCATTCACGAAGTACCGATCGAAACTGTGTATGAAAACGATAACAGCTCCTCGCATTTTCATCCGATTCGTGATTCCTATCGCATCTACAAAACGATCTTCATCAATTCCACGCTGATCCGCTACGGACTCTCTGCCGTCTTCTGCTTTCTTCTCGACTTTTCGGCACTTGCACTCTTTGAAACCTTTATCCCGCTGATTGCCATTTCCACCCTACTCGCCCGTTGTATCAGCTCGCCGATCAACTATCTCATCAATCGTATCTTCGTCTTCAAATCCAATGCCAATAAAGCCGCATCGTTCATCAGCTATATTGTCTTGGCAGGTTGTGTGATTCTCGCTAAAATGGCACTGATGACACTTTTGAACGAAGTCCTCGGCGTGCATTATGTGATCGCCAACATTTCGGTGGAGGTAGTTCTCTTTATCACAAACTTTATCATTCAAAAGCTGTTTATTTTTAAGAATAAAAAAGAAAACTAAAACACCCGCCATCAAAGAAAAAGCAAGAGAGAACCCATGAAGTTCTCTCTTGCTTCTTTTATTCCATTTCATCCATATCCATATAGGAATCAGCATCGGCAGGAGCTTTCACCTCGGGAAGTGTGCCAACATTCTTAAACGTGCAGGTTGTCGTTTCGGAATATCTGTCACCGTCCCAAGTGTAAGTAAGTGTTTCTGTAAACTTGATCACGTAACCCTCGGCATTGCATTCGTACGTCACAACATTCGAAACATCGCTGAATTCGGAAGCGTCAACACCAAAGCCCTCGTAATCTGCCATAATCAATTCAAGAGCCCCCTCCTCAGTTGCCGTTACCACAAGCGTATAGACTCCGTTTTCGCGCTTACCGAAAACCACCGTTGCCACCTGATCTTTTTCATCTTCTTCGAAGGTGTCAAACCAATCTTCAAACGTCGATGTCATCGATTCATCTTGGGTCTTGTATTTCATTTCAAAACCGGGCATCTTCATCAAGCAATAGACAATACCGTCAATATAAGTAGCCTCGACTAAGGACCCATCTTCAAGCTTCGTGCTCATAAATCCTTTTTTACCGTCCGCATAATTCATTTTGACATCGGATTCCATCACGGAAGTTTCATCGTTATAGCGGCTGTTTTCCACAATATTCACCTCAAAACCCTGCAATGCGTTCATTTTGTTACAAATAAAAGCATACGCCGCATCGGCAGCCTCACCGTCAAGAGGCGTAGTTGTAACAACCGTTGCGGTTGTTGACGTAGTCGTTGTAGTAACAGCAGGAACAGTTGTGGTGTCTGCTGTTGTGTCTGTTGTCTCGCCGCAAGCAACTAAGGTAAAAACAAGCGCCACCAAGACAACGAGCAAAATCATCAGTTTGTTTTTCATAAGTATTCTCCTTTTTTCTATATCATGTTTCTTTATGCCGTGATAGCCACAGCAATGCAATTACATCCAAAACAAGTATTACAAATAGAAATTTTTTCATTTACGCCTCCTTTCTAAACGTCAGGAAAATTCAATCTTTTTGAGTTCACCGGTTTTGGAATAATAAATCGTAATCCAGGCAAGGTCTCCCTCTTTGTTGTAAACAAGCCAAAGCAAACCTTCACCAAACGCTTTAGGATGATAGTCCCAACTGATCGACTTGAATTTCTTCGTGTTCATATTATACTCCATAACACCGTGTTCATCAGGATCATAATACGTTCCATCCTCCGGAGCAGATCCCAGATAATACGCCTTGTTTCCCACAACGTGCAAGAACGTATCACTAAACCAACATTGCGTAATCATTGTATAATCACTTCCGTTGGTTTTCATCGAAGCAAGGTTTAGGAAATGATCATTAAACTTATCTCTCGACAAGAGATAAAGCTTCGAATTAGCAAGCGCAAGATTTCTGACGTCGGTATTTTCATGCAACACCTTTTTTTGACTGCCTCCATACGGAGTGCGGCATACCGTTATTTTGTCATCGTAGGTTGTGTGAACATAATATAAGTATTCCCCGTCCGACACAAGATCGCTAACAGCGCCGTCATGTATCTGAGTGGGCATCCCTCCGTTGATCGAAATGTTATACAGCGGGAACCATTCTTTGCTGTAATTCTTATATTTCCGATCAAGCGGAAAAGATACGTAATAGATGATATCCTTCACCACCAGCATTTCACTGATGTTAACCGAAACGACGAGCTTTTCAAATTGTTCTCCATCGGTTCTAACCTTGGCAATATAGCATTTGTCCTGCGTACTTCCCTCGCAGAAAAAGTAGATCCAGTCCCCCACCACGTTAACGTTATGGATGCTTCCCACCAACGCCCGATGCACTTCTTCCAAATCGCCGCCGTTCATGTTGACCTTGTATATTGTATTTTCATGAGAAAAATAAATATATTTGTCTTGTACCGCACAAGCTGTCATACCATCGAGCGTTCCCACAAAGTTTGCCTTGCCCGATGCATAATCCCGTTCAAAAAAATTCGGATGCTTTTGATGGCACATCATACAAACAGCGTCAATGTAGCTGTGCGAAAGCGTCTTTATGCTTTCTTTTTCTTTGTGTCCGCACAAGCAAACACGAACCCTGCTGCCTTCCTTCACACAGGTTGCCTCCACAACCGTCACCCATTCACTGTAACTGTGACTATGCAACGTGGTAATTGGCGCAACTTCCGTTTTAGCTTGCGTAGTCGCAGTTGCAGTCGAAATGCTCGCGTTGTTTTCATTGTCTCCCGCACCTTCACACGAAATAAGAAGACACGGCAGAAGCAAAAGTAATACAATAAAAAATAAAAACTTTTTCATAAAAACCCTTTCCTCGTCTATCAAAAGACTATTCATCCCTGTGCTGATAGGTAATCTCGCACGAAATACCGCTCATCTGCTTACTGTTGGTATCAAGCGTAAGTGAATCGCCTTTAACAATAAAACAACTTACCGAACGAAACGGATTATGAAAAAAACTACCGTCCCATTCAAATGCACCTTCGGGCAAAGCGGTAATTCCGTCAGAAATAATGACAGTCGTGACCTCTTGAATAAATTGACTTTCTCTGTACAAGGGATACTTACCATTCGCCAAACCGGATACATCTCCCTCACCGTATATCACAAGCGTTCTCTCCTGTTCTTGGTTCGCCGTACCCGTTATATAGTATTTTACCTCAGTGCCGTCACTTGTATAATTGTTGGAAACGTAGTTATGCTCGCACACTTCTAAGCCACACCGCGAACAGCATAGTCCCTTGTCGCCGTTTTTCAAAAAAATATGCTTCTCATTTGCTGCAAGGGTATTTCCAAGATAGCCTTTGCCACATTGGCAAATCATCAAAACATATCCATCCTGCCCGCAGGCTGGCTCGATCGTATAAGGACTATAGGTATGCTCATTCGTCATGGGAATGATTTCTTGCTGTACCATTACTTTACCGCAGTTCAAACAGTGCGAGCCCTCGGTCAACCCCACGGTACCGCAAGTCGGCAATACAAGGTCATCCTTCACCGCGCTGTGAGAAAGCTTTTCAAGCGTAACCTTCCTAACGTCACGGCAAATATCGCATCTTCTGACGACCTTTCCCTCCTGTATACAACTCGCTTCTATCTCAACCGATAAATCTCTGAATCTGTGTTCACATTCGTTAACCGAGTGAGAAGCGGCGAACATGCTCAAAGGAATACTCAAAAAACACAAAGCAAGCAAAATCGTCTTGAATGCTCTCTTTTGCAATCGCTTGATTTTTGAAAACAGAATATACATAAGTGACGGAATAAAAGTAAGCAATGTCAACAAAAGAAAAACGCCGTTGACAATCGGGTTATCATACAATAGATATGATACAAGTGCGATACCCACACTCAATAAAAACGGTAGCCAAACAACAAGAAAGAAACAAGCACCCTTAATAACAGCTTTTATCTGCGTGCCAAGCTTTGGCTTTTCGGTCTTTTCCGCGTGTACAATAACAAGTGGCTTGGAAAGCTCTCTTGCAATCTCACCAACCGTATAAACCGTATGTTCGTTCAAAGAAGAAAGTGCCGACATCTTTTTTTGACTTGTGGAAAGCTCTGCACGCAACCTCTCTTTCACACTTTGAATAATCGAAAGACTACTCGATGGATCTTTTAAGATTTGTCTGATTTCCTCAATCGAGAAATCAAAACTCCTCAGCACGGCAATATCCTTAAGATGTGAAATATCCTCCTCCGTAAAATCGAATGACTTTCTCCCGAGATAATTCTCGGTGAACGCAGGCGATATAAGCCCTTCTTCAATATAGTAGCGTATCGTTCTGTCGGTAAGTCCTGTTCGCTCACAAACAGTCTTTATCTTCATCATGATCCCCCCTTTTCAAGAATTTTACATTTTAACGCAAGGTAAAAGTCAATAGTTTTTTTCAATTTTTTTATTTCTTTTGTCATTATAACACCATTTAAACACAAACACAACACAACAAACCCGCGCCAAGCTTCGCTTAGCGCGGGTAATTTGTTAGTTTTGCCTATTTTTGATAGTAGATAAACTTTTGTGTCGAATGCAAGAGCTTCTCTGCCATGTCGCGCACAAGCTGCTCTTTGTTTGAAAGGTCATAATCACTCCAAAAAGCAAGTGTAATTTCGGTTTCCTCAAACACGGTATAATCGTTCAAGAACTTTTGATACTCTTCATCATACTTGGATTTTTCAACACGCTCACCCATGTAAAAGTATTGATTCGGGTTATTCAACGAATCCCCCACACCAAACAATTCTTTTGTTTCAAGCTTCTTCGTTTCAAGGTCGTTCAAATTTGATAAAAGTTCAAGTCTATTAGATCGCCCTCTGATCGACCCCTCTGCCAACACAACGTAGTCATCCCCCACCTTGGCAACAGTCAGACGAAGGCTCATTCCGTCTCCCCCAAAGCCTGCCCCGTCGTAAAACCATATTGGCTCTTTGGGGTTCTTCAGATTATAGATATGAACCCAAATATTTCCCATCGATCCACCGGGATATGCCACAAGCGCCTCAGGCGTGTTGTCAAAATTCAGATCCATCAGCCCAACGGCATAACTGCCGGGAATGCTGTTTTCGGGCTCCCAAATATCGAGTTGCGAAAGGAGTGTAATCAAGTCTTCCTTCCATGTGTTTCTAACATCATACGAAAGAAACGATACGCCATCCGGTGCAGTATTTGTACCGGGAATGATCACCTTACCGGTAATCTTATCAATCCAGATCCAATCGATCGTTGACAAATGACTATCCATAACCAACTTGCGAAGATGTACAACGTAAACCGAAGAGGGCGCTTTAGAATCGTAGCCAGTGATAAGGCTTAATTCATTTTTTTCAAGAGCAAAGTCATGCCAATAGTCTTTCGCAATCACCAAAGCTTCGGAGGGTGAAACCCGATTCTCCCACAAATCTTTGGATATAAATTCAACCTTAATATTGGGATTTTTCTCGAAATAACGATTTCTCTCTTCTATGCTTACCTGTTCGCCCTTGATATAATAACTCCACTCATCTGTTTCCGAATCATAAACGTCTTTCCAGAGTTCTTGTTCTTTCACCTCTGTGCCATCAAAAGACAGTTTGTATCCTGTGATCACATGACCTGCTTGATCATGTCCGCAGATAGTGCCGTCGGTAAACAAGGCGTGCATCTGTTTGATAGAAAATTCATACAGATACACCTTGCCCTGATCATAGCGCA
This sequence comes from Clostridia bacterium, assembly GCA_017532025.1. GTDB lineage: Bacteria > Bacillota > Clostridia > Oscillospirales > CAG-272 > RGIG1993. Next base: position 92,030 of record JAFXJX010000053.1, read on the forward strand.
ATATGATATAATTATAAGAGTTGATCGCCAATTCGCAGATATCATCGCCATCCACGTCAATCAAGGCATATGAATTTGATGGGAATTCGCCAAAAGGCTTAAAATACTCCCACATAACGTAATCCTTCAAATACACCGCTTGATCTTCTTCACCAAATCGACCGTATGTCACCTTAATCTCGTTGTTCAGCGCCGCCTCAAACACTTGTTCAATCGTATCATCCAGATGAAACAAAGGGATCATGGAAAGCCCCGCCTTCTCCTTGGTTGCTTCAGCTCCCGCTTCATAACCCAAGTACTTGCCGTACTCTTCTTCAAGCGCGTTGCATTCGGCTTCAGTAATACGAACCTTTTCGCCGTTTACCAATTTGTAATAGATCGTCACAGCCTCGTCACCGATCCACTCGGTACCGTTCGTGCCGAATCCTGCAATCACCTCAAACGATGCACCGCCAGTGGCAATCTTATAAACCGTATTGTGCGAATAATCCGCACCGCCGCTTCCGTTGATATGAAGCCATCCGTTTTCATCAATCCAGCAGCTACCGCGCGGTTGATAATCTCCTAATAGCACAGGCTTTCCGTCAGCCATTGAAAAGATAGCAATCATAATATACTCATCGGTCATAAGCACAAGCTCGTCTATACCGTCACGGTTCAGATCTTTGTAGGAATACCGAAAAGAAAGCTTGTAGTGCACAGAATTATGATCTTCTTCCCCCCTGCCGGGATGGAAGAGAAACAACGAATCATAAATCCTAAAAAACCAATCCTTTTCGGTTGTCATCGAAGCGCCGAATAACGCCGTAGCAAGCTCATTTCTCTTGTCGTTTTCAAAATCAATTTCATTGATGGCAGTACGGCATAATCTGAGAATCGAATCATACGATGTAAAATGGCTGAAAGCAGGAACGGTAATGCCATCCGGAAACAAAGACACAAAGCTAAGCCCTGCTTGTTCCTTGGTTGCTGCCGCACCATCCTGTGAGCCCAAATATTTGCCGTACTGTTCTTCAAGCGCAACAAATTCCGCTTCGGTAATTTCTTTCTTCTCGCCTCTTATCAGCTGATAATATGTCTGATCACCCGTGCCAAATTCAGCAACGAGATCAAGCGAAGCGCCACCTGCGGCAATCTTGTAAATCGCATTGACAGAATGATCCGCGCCGTTGCTTCCGTTTTCGTGAAGCCATCCATTGGCATCAATCCAAGCAGAGTCTCGCTGTTCATACGCACGAAGCAGTACAGGCTTGCCGTTTACCGTTGAAAAAACAGCGCCTACTGTACAAGCTTCATCCATCAGCACAAGCTCGTCCACACCGTCATGGTTCAAATCTTTGATCGCGTATCCCAATAACAACTTATTCTCGGGTGTGGTGCGATTGCGATAAAGGTACGAGAGTGCATAATAAATTTCCAAAAACCACTCTTTTTCAGTCGAATCTTCAAGTCCGAACAAGCCGTCAGCAAGTCCTCGCGGATTCTGATTCACCGTATCCAAGCTGTAAACAACCGTGCGGCACAAATTGAGAATCGATTCGTAGCTCGCAAAGTGTTCCGAAACTTGTTCCTCAGGCTTTTGATCATCGGTCGTGTCCTTGCCAAGTGTTGTTGTCGTAGTAGTAATCAGTTGTTCCGCTTTCTCCTCGGTAGATGTTACAACTGCCGACGAAGTGCTTGCTCCCTCACTTTGAGAAGGTGTATCGTTTGTATTCTTAATGCTGCAATAACACAGCAAAAGCAAGATATCTATAACCATAATTACAATCAGTATTTTCTTCATTGTCCACTCCCTGTTCTTTCTCAAATCTTTTCCGTTTTGCCCACTTTGGCATCCGGATGGATTTCCACGATTTCGCTGTACTGAACAAGATCAATATCACAGCCACCGCCAATGGCAACCACTCGCCCGGTCACACGCGGACAAGTAACGTATTCAAGCGCAATCTCGTCACCCTCAACGGAGGACGTAACAGCCACAGTTGCTATTCTGCTTTTGCAAAGCGAGGCAAACAACGAAAGCCGCTTGATCGGTTTTATGGGATTTTTCGAAAAAACAACAATTTTAGAGCCGCCAATATTTCCAATCTGCATTCCCGTATCAAATTTAATTTCAACATCTTCGGCATTCAGCAGTCCTTCGCAGTTGATCGCGCCATGAATCATGATCGTTTCCGCTTCCACGTCGCCACCAACCTTCATCGCACCCGAAACCGATAGTTCGTCGCATTTTACACTTTCTCCGCATTTTACACTTCCCGAAACAGCAATGCGTTTTGACTTTATATTACCCGAAAATGTAGCACTACCCGACACCTTAAACCTATCGGAACACACAATCGTCTCCCCTTTCACCGAACCCGATGACGAAAACGAAACACAACGCACCGTTCCGCAAAGACGGCCGCTGCCACTGATTGCAATCTCGTTATACTCTCCTGCAGGAACTGTTCCGCTTCCCGACAAATTCATATTCATCTCATCATTCATATACGTCCTCCCACAATATCGTTTGTAATATCCTTTTGATTTCCGTTTCCATAATCTATCATAACTGACCTAATTTCATTCAAATAAAACCTTTTAGGACCGAACACCGTGTCAAGAATGATCACCGTATTCTTTTCTGACTCAGACGAAAACACGTTCGAAAGCTCTTCAAGTGATATTTCATCCTTCTGTTTTTGAATCAAATCCATACGTTCGCATATCAGATCGCGCGGAAAAAAGGTCTCCTGCCCCGTAACTGTTGGCTTTTTCATAAACCACTCCTCGGGAATTAAGCCCTTTCGCTTCCATCGATAAAGCGCACCATACGATATTTCATACATTTCAAGAAGTTCTTTTTTTGAAATAAGATCGTGTTCCATAAGATCCTCCATAGCGTAACATTGTTACGAATATATATTAACATAACATTGTTACGTTGTAAAGGGATTTTATAAAAAATCCACAAAAAAAATGGAGAGCCAAAACTCTCCATTTTTTGTAAAAGGTTTTATATCAGTTGTTGATACTGGGAAGACTTGCAGCCGCAATAGACTGACCTACGCGACGGCTACTCTCATCGGGAAGATGAATGGTAACCTTCTCTGCCAACTCAGGGAATTCCTCTGCAAGAACCTTCTGCGCGTTCTTATGAAGAATACTTCCGCCTTCACCGGAGGATACGCGTCCCATCAGAAGCACGTGCTTAATATCGTAGAAGATGGCATAATAAGCAACGGCATATCCGAAATATGCACCGATGGTCTCGTAGATCTTTGCCGCACGCTCATCGCCTTCAGCCATCAGCCCCTGAACAACCTTAAGCTTTTCGGCGGGAGATGCGTTCTCGTCAAGCTCAATTCCCGCAGCGGGAGCAAGCTTGATAACAGAATCCTGAGAGAAATACTTCACGCCGCAGCCGTAGTCACCCGACCACTCGTCAACCATAGCCGCCTTGTTGTAGTCGGCAGGTACAAACGCAAGCTCGTTGAGCCAACCCGTGATATTGCCGTTTCCGTCAACGTATCCGCCAGCTTCACTTGTTCCCATGGCAACGCCGAGAACGTTGGTATCATCAAGGTCCATAGCACCTGCAAGGGCTGTAACGTCACCGTCATTTGCTACCTCGATCGGAACGTTTCCAAGCTCTTTGGCAATATCGGTGTAAATATTCTTAACAACCTTCTCAAAAGCCTCGGGGTTCTCGTTCTTTACTTTGAGGAAGAGCGAAGATGTCATAATGCGGTTTCCGATAACAACGCCTGCAGTGGATACACCGATTGCGTCAACTCTCGGCATCTTGGAAGCTGCCGTCTTCATCGCATCCATAATGCCTTCATAGTGATATTGGGGATCATTCTGAAGCTTCGGGAACCAAACGACTTCTTCGGAGTATGTAGCCTCACCTTCAATAACAGCGCTTACCTTGCGGTCGCTTCCTCCTGCATCAAAGCCGATACGACAGCCGTCAAGATGACGTCCGACAGGTGCTGCGGTTTCGTTAGCGGCGGGCGCTTGTTCAAAAGGAACATGAACAACCTCAAACGGAGCCTCATAAACTTCGGACATAAACTTGCTATCAAACGCGCGAATTCCCGTTTCGGAGTAATCTGCCTTTATTTTATTTGCAATAACCTCAGAGCCTGCGATGATTACCTTATAACCGCCGCGTATCCAAAGAAGCGTTTTCACAAGTCTCTCAACGAACTCGTGATTCTCCTCGTCGTGTCCCGTGCCATCCTTAAATACCTCAACGGTAAATACAGAGAGAAGGCCGTCGTTTCTCTCAAGTCCAATGGTCAGTTTCTCTCCGCCTTCAGCCTTTACTGCTGCTTCGAAATCGCGGTAAACTACCGACATCGGCATAAAACCGGGATCAAGTGGTGCTTTTACTTTAAGATTCATAATTTCTTTTTCCTTTCTTTATGGTTCTTATCATATTGATATTTTGATCAGCAATCATGATACTTGTATTCTTATGTTAGCATATTTCTCCTGTATTGTCAAGAAACATGGGAAATTTATATTCTAATAAAATGAGAAAAAATCCGTACACTATTCCCTTCGATTTGAACATAGCCTTGCGAGCTTCATGTCAGTAAAACTTGTACAAAAAAACAAGGGAGAGCGAATGCTCTCTCCACGATGACAGGACTTCGAACCTTGGCTTGCGGGATCATTCACTTTCACCGCTTTTCACCCAATCGCAAGCCTTAGCAAAGCGAAGCTTTGCGAGGTTCAAATCCGTAAAGTCTATAGCAAAAAAAACAATGGAGAGCAGTTGCTCTCCATTGTTTTTTTGGTGCAGATGACAGGACTTGAACCTGCATGGTATTGCTACCATAAGAACCTGAATCTTACGTGTCTGCCAATTCCACCACATCTGCATATTCGGTTGTATTAACTCTCTTCTGTCGTTACAACCGGTGTTTTTTCTGTCGTTACAGGAGCTGTTGTTGCGTCAGCTTCTTTCGAGAATTCAACCGAAGAAGACCATTCCGCAATCTCAAGCTTTTGTTCATCATACGAATCAGAAGGACACACAAACGAGATCATCCAAAACGCATCGAGCGTCTTGTACAGACACACATGATTGGTATATTTGACGTCGTTACGAACATCCTCATAGACAAAGAAAAGATGTCTTCCGCGCTCGGTCAACACTGTATCTTCCATGTCATTGGCTTCGAGTACATAGCCTGCGTACTGTTCAAGTGTCACATCAGATGTCAGCACAAAGCTTTCACCTGCAGGATTCCAACCAAACGGTTCGCGAAGCACATACACAGTTGCCTTAGGGGAACGGAACTCAGTCGAATATCCTTTCACATTTGTGTTTCGGATAAAAGAAGAGTCAAGCATGATGGACATTCCACCTTGAACAAAGCTACGAGGAACAACTTCGCCGCAAGAAACCAACACACACCCAAGCAAAAGCAAGGCTATCGTAACAAGTGCAAGTTTCTTCATGGAATCTACCACCAAGTGAAAATTTTAGTGAAAGTGCTCACCGTAATGGTGAGCACTTTTATGGTGCGAGAGACGGGACTTGAACCCGTACGGTGTAACCACACGCCCCTCAAACGTGCGCGTCTGCCAGTTCCGCCACTCTCGCGTAGCGCGTTGCGTTCTCGCAACAACATTAACTATTATACACATTTATTTTTATTTGTCAATACCTTTTTTGAAAAAAATTTCAACTTTTTACAAAAAATTTTGACACAAAAAAATCACTTGATTTTGACGGCATTTTGGTTAAAAAATGCCGTCAAAATCGGTAAGTTTACTTCTTTTTTCCCTTGTGTATCTGTTTGCCTAATTTGGTGTTCGGACTGTTATGTGATACTTTACCAAACTGTGTTTTGGTAACAGGTTTCTTTTGATATTCCCCTGCCCTTGGCGGTCTTACCAAACATTCCGGCCCGTAACCGATCAAATCCTGCCGTCCGCACTCTTTCAGTGCTTTGCGAATCAACTCTGCATTTTCCGCCTTGTGGAACTGAAGCATTGCCCTTTGCATACGCTTTTCTTCATAGCTCTTGGCGACATACACCTTCTTCATGGTAAAGGGATCAATCTCCGTGTAATACATCACAGTTGATGCCGTTCCGGGTGTCGGATAGAAATCCTGCACCTGTTCGGGATTCATCTTATTCTTTTTCAAATAAAGTGACAAAGTGAGCGCATCCTCGAGCGTACTTCCCGGATGAGAGGACATCAAATACGGCACAAGATACTGCTCTTTCCCTGCTTTTTGCGAAAGCGCAAAATACTTATCCTTAAATCGATTGTAAACCTCGATCGCGGGTTTTCCCATGTATGAAAGCACATTGTTACTGCAATGCTCGGGTGCCACCTTTAATTGACCGCTGACATGGTCGCAAACAAGCTTTTTGAAAAACGCGTCTGATGTATCATAAGTCAGATAGTCAAAACGGATTCCCGAGCGAATGAAAACTTTTTTCACACCCTTCACTGCTTCCACGCGTTTCAAAAGCTCAATATATTCTGTGTGATCCACTTTCAAGTGAGGACAAGGCTTGGGTGCCAAACACTTTCTCTTAGCACAAACGCCGTGTTCTTTCTGTCTGTCACAAGAAGGATGACGAAAATTAGCAGTCGGACCACCGACATCGTGGATATATCCCTTAAAATCAGGCATCGCCGCAATCAATTCTGCCTCTCTCACCACACTCTCGATACTTCTTGACGAAATACTTCTGCCTTGATGAAAAGCAAGCGCACAGAAATTGCACGCACCAAAGCATCCCCTGTTGTGTGTAATCGAAAACCGCACCTCCGCAATAGCAGGCACCCCTCCCTCTTTTTCATAAGATGGATGATAGGTTCTCATGTAAGGGAGCGCATACACCCTATCAAGTTCTTCTCTTGTCAGCGGCGGCATGGGCGGATTCTGTACAAGCATTTTGCTGTCATAATACTCCACAACTGCCTTTCCGCGCACATGATCATTCTCTTGATACTGCGCAGCAAAAGCTTCGGCATACGCTTTCTTATCGGTTTTGATATGGTTATAATCAAAATAGCCAATTGCGTCATAATGGATTTTTTCTTCACGATCCGTAAGATACACTGTGCCCTTGATATCATGGATTTTCCGAATCGGAACGCCTTTATCAAGAAGCTTCGCAAGCGCAAGAATTGATTTTTCTCCCATACCGTAAGACAAAATATCCGCTTTCGCATCCACAAGAATACTGCGTCTGACTTTATCATCCCAATAATCGTAGTGAGCAAAACGGCGAAGCGATGCTTCAAGACCGCCAATAATAATCGGCACATCACCGTATGCCTCGCGGATTCGATTGCAATACACAATCACAGCACGGTCGGGTCGCTTGCCTGCTGCTCCGCCCGGAGAGTAGTAGTCATTATTACGCTTCTTTTTGGACACAGTATAATGCGCCACCATGGAGTCAATATTACCGGAGGTAACAAGAAAACCAAGGCGCGGACGACCAAATCGCTTGAAATCCTCGCAGGATTTATAGTTGGGTTGGGAAAGAATCGCCACCTTAAAACCTGCTTCATCCAACACACGCGATATGATCGAAACACCAAACGACGGATGATCCACATATGCATCGCCCGTTACATAAACAAAATCAGGTGTTCCCCACCCGAGTGTATCCACTTCTTTTTGTGTTAATGGTAAAAAACCGTTTGTCATACTCATTCCTTTTCTAATTGATCAAAAAAGCTGTTGCGAAAATCGCAACAGCTTTTCAGAAAGGTTTTGAATTGTCTAAGCAAAACTTACTGCTTGACCTCGACCATCTCAAAAGCTTCGAGAATGTCGTTTTCCTTAATATCGTTAAATTTCTCAAGACCAACGCCGCATTCGTAGCCGGTAGCCACTTCCTTCACGTCATCCTTAAAACGCTTAAGCGAGGAGATCTTGTCTTCAAAAATCACAACACCGTCGCGCACCACGCGGATCTGTGCGTGTCTTGTAATCTTGCCGTCCTGCACGTACGAACCTGCAATGGTACCAACACCGGGCACACGGATGGTCTGACGCACCTGAGCATGACCAAGCACCTGCTCTTTATAAACAGGAGCGAGCATACCCTTCATAGCAGCGGTGATTTCATCGATACACTCATAAATAACGCGATAGGTACGAACATCCACCTTCAAAAGCTCTGCTCTGTCGATCGCGTTCTTGTCAGGACGAACATTAAAGCCAACAATAATCGCATTGGATGCAGCGGCGAAGGTAACGTCACCTTCGGTGATACCGCCGGCAGCACAGTGAATCACATTCACCTTAACCTCTTCGTTGGTCAGCTTCACAAGTGAGCTCTTAACCGCTTCGGCAGAACCAACAACGTCAGCCTTCACGATGATATTGAGTTCCTTAACGCCTTCTTTGATCTGAGCAAAGAGATCGTCAAGCGAAACCTTGGCATTGGCATTGAGCTCTGCCTGATGGCTTTCGCTCTTGCGGCGTTCAGCAAGTTCTCTCGCCATTCTTTCGTCTTCAACCGCATTGAATTCGTCACCCGAGGTCGGAACTTCGGAAAGACCGATAATCTCAACAGGAACAGAAGGACCTGCAGTCTTCAAGTTTCTTCCCTTTTCATCGGTCATAGCTCTTACACGGCCAACCGCATTGCCTGCAATCACGATATCGCCCGCATGAAGCGTACCGTTCTGCACAAGAATGGTGGCAACAGAACCCTTGCCTTTATCAAGACGGGCTTCGATAACAATACCCTTGGCGCGTCTGTTCGGATTAGCACGGAGCTGTTTCATTTCAGCAATAAGAAGCACGTTTTCAAGAAGATCTTCAATACCCATACCTGTCATAGCGGACACGGGTACACAGACAGTATCGCCGCCCCATTCTTCGGGAACGAGCTCATATCTTGTCAATTCCTGCATGATCGCATCGGGATTTGCGGTGGGTTTATCCATCTTATTGATGGCAACGATAACATCAACACCTGCTGCTTTGGCATGACTGATCGCCTCGATCGTCTGAGGCATAATACCGTCATCAGCCGCCACCACAAGAATGGCAATATCGGTAGCCATAGCGCCGCGCTGACGCATAGCCGTAAACGCTTCGTGTCCGGGGGTGTCAAGGAAGGTAATGTCTTTGTCGTTAATCTTCACACGGTATGCACCAATATGCTGTGTAATGCCGCCGGCTTCGCCTGCCGTAACGCTGGTATGACGGATGCGGTCGAGAAGCGAGGTTTTACCGTGGTCAACGTGACCCATAACACAAACAACGGGAGCACGTTCAACAAGTGCATCTTCGCTGTCTTCTTCAGTATCGAAAAGCTTTTCTTCAATCGTCACCACAACTTCACGGGTCACGATAGCACCAAGCTCTGTGCCGATATATTCTGCGGTATCAAAATCAATGACTTGGTTAACATTTGCCATAATACCAAGCATCATAAGACGCTTGATCACCTCAGCAGCAGTTACCTTCAATTTAGCGGCAAGATTAGCTACCGAGATTTCATCGGGAACTTCAATCGAAAGCTGCTGCTTTACAACAGGCTGTTTCTGCTGAGGACCTTTTTTGGGGTTGGCTTTATAACCGCCCTTGTAACCTGCAGGATCGGGTTTTCCCTTTCCGCTGTTCTGTCCGGGTTTGTTATTCTGTTTCTTGAATTTCTGCTTCTGTGATTCGTACGGAACATCGGAACTGTACTTTTCAAGCTTTTCATCGTACTTCGCAAGATCAACAGAAGACGTTCTGGTATCCACCACACGAGTACCGGCTTTGTGTCCAAAAATATTGGAAGCCACTGCGGGAGCGTTATCCTCTCGAGGCGTTTTTCTCTGTACAGTTACAGTTTCCTGTTTCTTTTCAGGCTTCTTTTTTTCTGTATCCTTCTTATTCTGAGGTTTATCAAAGGATACAGGAGTCGCAAAACGGTCTTTCGGCTCATTCTGCTTTTGACGCGCCTGTTGCGCAGCAAGCTTGGCAGCCTTTTCTGCTGCTTCCTTTTCTGCAGCAGCTTTCTCAGCAGCGGCCTTTTCTGCGGCAGCTTTCTCAGCAGCAGCTTTTTCAGCAGCAGCCTTTTCGGCAGCGGCTTTTTCAGCAGCAGCCTTTTCGGCAGCGGCTTTTTCGGCAGCAAGGCGCTTCTGAACTCTTTCTTCAGTTTCAACGCGAACATAAGTCTCGCCCGAAAGATAAGAATTCAAATCCGTGGTTTGATGGTTACGGGTAAGCGTATCCATCAAAAAACCAAATTCTTCATCGCTCAATGCAGCGGAAGAGCCTTTTGTACCAAAGCCGTTCTTAGCAAGAATCTCTGTAAGATCCTTACTTCTCATATTCAATTCTTTGGCAAGCGTGTTAATTTTAAATCCTACCATTGCCATTGTTTACACCCCCTGAAGAGTCTCTTCATTTTCGCTCTCATTGAGACGCGATACAATCAAATCAGCAAAACCTTTATCAAAAACTGCAATGCATGAAATGTAATTTGATGCTCCTATCGCATCGGAAAACTGATCCATACTGTAATGTGTCAAACGACACTCTACCTTGTGGTGCCTTGATGCCGATTGAATCAGCTTTTTGGTATTATCGGAAGCATCTTCAGCCAGCACAACAAGCCGTGGCTTGTTGTCGCTTCGGATAAATGTCGAAACAAGATTGGTTCCCGACATAACCTTCCCCGCTTTTTTGGCGAGTCCGAGAGTTGACATAACCTTATCATTCATTCGTTATCAGTTCACCTTCAAGTCTTTTATACACTTCATCCGGAATGCTGCACTCCAGATTTCTCTCAATCCGTTTGGATTTAATCGCCTTTTTCAGGCAAGACAAATCACGGCAAACATATGCGCCTCTGCCCGATTTTTTTCCGCCAAAATCCAAAGAAACATTTCCTTCTGGCGAGCGAACCACACGAATCAAATCTTTTTTCTCAAACGATTGCATACATCCGACACATTTGCGGAGCGGAACTTTTTTTATCTTTTTACCGCTTTCAGCCATTCTCTTCCTCCGAATTATACGGTCGTCTTAATATCAATCTTAAAGCCGGTCAGCTTGGCAGCAAGACGTGCATTCTGTCCTTCTTTACCAATCGCAAGCGAAAGCTGCTCACTATCTACAAATACCTGGCATGAGCGTTCTCCGTCCATCACAACATCGTTAACCGTTGCAGGAGCGAGAGCTGCCTTCACAAATTCCTCAGGTTGCTCACTGTACTTGATAACATCAATCTTTTCGCCGCCAATTTCGGCAACAATACTATTGATACGCATACCGCGGTTACCAATGCAAGCACCAACAGGATCAACACCTTCCACTCTTGCTGCAACTGCAATTTTGGTTCTGGAGCCTGCTTCACGGGTAATGGCTTTAATGACAACAGTTCCGTCTTTGATTTCGGGAACTTCAATTTCAAATAAACGCTTAACCATATGAGGATGGGTTCTCGAAAGCGTTACGATCGGTCCCTTCATTTCCTTGCGCACTTCCATAACGAACACCTTGATGTGTTCACCCACGGTGAAGGTTTCGCCGGGAATCTGTTCGTTTTTCAAAAGCGTTGCATAGCTTGTGCCGGTATCCACCACAACGCTTCCGCTTGCTTCATCGATCTTCTGAACAACAGCTGTAATGATTTCTTCTCTCTTATCTTCGTATTCGCGGATCATATTTCCTCTTTCCGCTTCGCGAATACCCTGAATGATGACTTGCTTTGCAGTCTGCGCCGAAAGTCTTCTGAAGTTTTTGGGCTTCACTTCAATCTCAGCCACACCGCCAAGAACATATCTTCTGCTGATCTTCTTAGCCGATTCCAGTGTAATTTGGGTAGCAGGGTCTTCCACCACTTCCACAATATCCATCAACTGATATACTTTGATGTCTTTCTTAACCGGATCGATGGCAATGCGTACATTACTACCGCCGTTTTCTCTCTTGAATGCACTGATCAAAGCTGCTTCAACGCGCTCAAGCATATATTCCTTGGGAATGCCGTTTTCTTTTTCAAGAATCTCTAAGGCAGTGAAAAATTCGCTGTTCATTTTATATGACCGTACCCTTCCTTATTTTCCTTATCGTCGTTTTCGTCTTAAAATTCGCAATGAATATTAGCCTTGGCGATGTCGCCAAACTTGAATTCATACCGGTTTTCACCTTCGGTGACAGTAATCACCGAAGCATCTTCATTGGTAGAAAGAATCCCAACGAACTCTTTTCTCTTGTTGATCGGTGCAAAAAGCTTTACAGAAACTTTCTCACCTGCACAAGCCAAAAAATGTTCTTTGGTTCGGATATCCCTCTCAAGACCGGGAGAAGAAACATCGAGATAATACGCCTCTTCAATCGGATCAACCTCATCAAGAAGCGGATCGATTGCACGGTGAACCGTTTCACAGTCATCAATATCAACACCGTTTTCGCTGTCAATGGTAATCGTCAAATGGAAATCTGCACCGATCTTCTTGAATTCAATGTCCCAAATTTCAAAACCAAGCTCGTGAACCGTATCGCTGATCGCCTCTCTGACAGCCGCGATAACCTTTCCTCCGCCTTTGGCCATAATCCTACCTCTTTTCATAAAAATAGAAGAGTGTTTTCACGCTCTTCTATCTTATCCAATCTTCTTTTTTAGTATTATACCACAAAAATCAGCCGTTTGCAATACTTTTTCACAAAAAATATAAATAATCTTTTCATTACAAGACAGCTATATATTGATACAAAGCCACAAATACAGGTATTTATTTGGTTTCAAGTGTAACACAAACAGGATAGTGGTCAGAAAGATACCTTCCCTCCACACAGTCTTCCCATGCAGTTGCTCCGCCATCCACAGGGGTCATGTCGGTAAAGATATAGTCAATCTTTCCGCCATTGTTCTCATAGGGTGAACCACCCCTAAAACCATGGAATGTACGTGTTACTGCTTCACTGGCATCTTTAACACCCAGTATTTCAGAAGAACACACCGCACGAATGCAAAGCTCGTGAGGCTCAGCATTCATGTCGCCCGTAAGAATCACAGGATGTGCGCTCTTCCCTTTTTCTTCTTCCATGAAAGCAATAATCTGATCCATACCGTAAAGACGGGCTTTCTCACCAACGTGGTCAAGATGCGTGTTATAAAAACGCACCACCTCAGTTGTTCCGATTTCTCGGAGTTTTACGGCACAGCAAACGCGCGGACAGTCACTCTGTTCTTCATAACGCGTGCCGGGTACTTCAGGCGTAGGTGAAAGCCAAAACTGTTGGAAAGAAAACAAATCAAAACGGTCTTTGCGGAACGCAATAGGATTTGCTTCACTCTTAAAATCTTTGCTTCTGCCGATACCAACCAAAGTATATTCGGTCAAAGTCGCCTTCAACCATTTAAGTATGGGTTGTGTCGCCTCCTGAAAACCAATGATATCAGGCTTTTCTTGGTTGATTCTTTCCAGAATCAACGGCGCGCGGTTAAAGAAATAATTGATCCCGTCGCGGTGAGTATTCATTCTGAGATTAAACGTAACAACCTTTATTTTCATAATATCCCTCACTTGTATTTTTCTTCAAGTAATGAAAGCACGGTGTATTTATCACACACATTCGTGTCTTTTTCAATTTCCTCAATGATTGGCGCAAACTTCGCTTCAAACTTGGCATTCACGGCAAACTCACCAATGTTGCTGAGTTGATCTTTATCAACACCCTGATAACCTTTTTCGGGCAAAGAGAGTCTCTGTACAATGAAAAAAGCATCTTCATTCTCACAAAAAACAGTATCGCCAATCTTCATGGCAAATGTCGCATCCAAAATGGTATTGGTAAACAGACGTCCGTAATACTCGCTCTTAGCAAGATAATATCCGTTCGGTGCCGCCTTCAGCATATCGGGATAATCCTTTTTGATAAAGGTCTCAATCTCTTCGCCGTTTTTCACCGCTTCAAAAGCTTGAGCTGCATACGCCGCCTTTTCTTTCTTTTCCTTTTCGGTCAAAGGATCTTGAATGAATGACCCTTCTGCATTCACCACACGGTTTCCGTCCGAATCCACGCGGTACTCAAAATTCTTCAGTACCATATAGTATTTGATACGTGCATACTTTTCGGTATAGTATGCATTGATTTCCGCATCGGTTGCGCGTTCAATACCGTTTTCGGCATTGTAGAGATAGTCATATGCCAAATAGAACTTCTGCTCCATCAGCTTCACACGGCGATAAATTGCCGAATCAATGCCGTATTTTTCATTAAGATACGCATCATACTCCGCACGGGAGCCGAACGAATTGACACCGTCATCAATTTCCTCTTCAACACCGTCTCTCACCGCTTCCCAAACATCCTTCAGCTTGGTATCCAGCTTATACTGTTCAAAAAGAACATTACCCGCAAGATAATAGTCGATCTGAGTTGATATTTTATTGTCAACAAAATCGGCGTATGTGTAATCCGCATTGGGAACCTGAGTAGACCAAAAATCCTTTGAATCGGTGATACCGTAATTCGCAACATAATAATCTTTAAGTTGCATATACCAATAACGGTACATATCCTGTGTGCATTCCACGCCTTTTACCGAAAGCGCGACTGTTTCCTTCTCTTGGCACGATGCCAGTACGCTTACCGAAAAAAGAAGCGACAGCAAAAGAACGGTAGCGGTTATCCTCTTAAAAACTTTTTTCTTAAACATGAAAACCTCGTTTGTGTGTAATATCCATTATCTTGTTCTATTATATCTCATTTTCTTGTCTTTTGGCAAGTCAAAACTTGCCATTATTTTAAGATATTGCTTCAGCAAACGCGTGGCAATATCCAAAGCAAAATCCTTGTTCTTCACACGGCAGGAAATATACGGTTTTCCGCCCATAGAAAGAAGCAGTTTGCCGTTGTTCAATGCCGCAAGCTCGGTCCACGCCCTGATGTTGATATTTTCAGGATAGTACACGATCGTTCTGTCACGGTATTCCACCTTGGAAAGCTCGCATCTCGACGCAATCGCACGAAGATGTGAAATGTTGATCAGTGTAGAAACAGGATCGGGAATCGGACCGAATCGGTCGAGCAATTCATCGTTCACATCCAAAAGATCTTCTTCATTGCGAATCAATGAAATCTTCTTATACGCTTCCAAACGGTGATTGCCGTTGGAAATATACTTTTCGGGTATATACGCATCCATATTGAAATCCACCGTACATTCGATCGGTTTCTTGGCCTCTTTTCCGCCCTTTTCTTCCAAAATCGCTTCGTCCAGCAAACGCATATACATTTCATATCCCACAGATGCCATATTACCGTGCTGTTCCGCACCGAGAATATTGCCCGCACCGCGAATCTCAAGATCTCGCATCGCCACCTTGAAACCTGCGCCGAACTCGGTAAAATCACGAATCGCCGAAAGCCGTTTGGATGCAATATCAGAAAGAATGCGGTTTTTGGGATAAGTAAAATACGCATACGCACGCCGCGAAGAACGCCCTACTCTGCCTCGCAATTGATGCAATTGCGAAAGACCCATTTTATCGGCATCTTCAATAATCAAGGTGTTGGCGTTCGGAACATCCACGCCGGTTTCAATAATTGTGGTACAAACCAGAATATCGGTTTCTCCGGTAATCAGTGAGTGCCAAATGTCCGAAAGATCCTCTTTGTCCATTTGCCCATTGGCAATGGCAATTTTGGCATCAGGAATCTCTTTGGCAATTTTAGCCGCGGTGCGCTCCATACGCTCAACACGGTTGCAAAGATAAAAAACCTGACCGCCGCGTCGCATTTCACGTTTGATTGCATCCATTACAATAATGTCATCGTATTCGGTCACATAGCTTTGCACAGGAAAACGGTCTCCGGGCGCTTCTTCCAAAACCGACATATCGCGAATACCGCTCATTGCCATATTCAGTGTTCTCGGAATCGGCGTCGCCGTCAGCATCAAGGTATCCACATTGGCAGCAAGCTTTCTCAGTTTTTCCTTTTGCGCAACACCAAATCTTTGTTCCTCGTCAATGATAACAAGTCCAAGATCATGGAACTCCATATCTTTCGAAAGAATGCGGTGTGTTCCTATGATAATATCAGTCTCACCTCTCGCCACTTTGCGAAGCGATGCCGCCTGCTCTTTGGCAGAACGAAAACGGGAAAGCATATCGATATTCACCGCAAACCCGCGCATACGCGAAATCAGCGTCTCATAATGCTGAAGTGCCAGGATTGTAGTCGGCACAAGAATTGCTACCTGCTTGCCATCGCAAACTGCTTTGAACGCGGCGCGCATAGCAACCTCTGTCTTTCCGTATCCAACGTCACCGCAAAGCAAACGGTCCATTGGGTGCGAAGCTTCCATATCCCTTGTAATATCCTCTATTGCAGCAAGCTGACCTGCCGTTTCGGTATATTCGAAGTTATCGGCAAATTCACGCTCCATGGCAGAATCCGGCGGGAACGCATGACCTTCCTTGCGCAGTCTTGCCGCATACAGCTGAATCAGTTCTTTTGCCATTTCCTTGGCGGCGGCTTTTACCTTGGTTTTTGATTTTACCCACTCGGTTCCGCCCATTTTTGAAAGCTTGACAAAGCTTTCATCACCGCCCGCGCCAATATATTTTGAAATCGAATCGAGCTGATTGCAAGGCAGATATAAAACATCGGTTCCCGCGTACTGAATCTGAACGAAATCCTTTCTTGCACCCTCCACCAACAAGCTCTTGGTGCCAAGATACTGACCGATACCGTATTTCTCGTGTACCACGTGGTCTCCAATCTCAAGGTCTGTGTAGGAAAAGATTTTTTCAGCATTCTTTTTGTTTCTGTCAGATGCTTTTCTTCCCTTTTTAATGGCGCTTGCCGAAGCATTCATACCACGTGTCACCGAGATAAGTGCAATTTTGGAATGCATCAATTCAAAACCAACCACACGAGGCGCACTCAATAATATGATGGAGGAAACAGAATCATCCTCCGCAAGCGACGCCTTGTGTCCGCTTTCGGAAAGCATGGCATGAAGATTCTTTGCCGCTTGTACGCCTTCCGTGGTCAAATACACCTGATAGCCAAGTGTTTGATAATGGTAAATTTCCTCATACAGCACAGGAAGATTGTCAAAACAGTTTGCTGTCTGACCGGAAGTAAACGAAAAAACGCCGTCAAGCTTCACATGATTCATCGCTGCCACAAAGCTGTTCACAATCACGCAACCCGCTTCACGCACAGTATCCTCAAGAATACCTTGTGTCACCGAATAGTTGCAGTATTGCGGCAAAACAAGACCTTCCGCCAAAAGCGATTTCTTGTTTTCATTCTCTTGCCAATCAAATGCCGTTGCGCGGTTCATCACCTGTGTGTACTCTTGAACCACGATCAAACTATCCTTTGAAAAATAATCAAGCAAACATTTTTGCTCAGGATAAACAAAAGAAATATATTTATCCATACAGTTCAGATCGCGATCGGACACAAGTGCCTCAACTTCGGCATACAAAAGCTCTTTGGCGTGGACGTCCTTTACTTTGCGGGCGTGGTCACGAATCTCAGTTGCAAGAGCCTTCTTCTGATCAACCGAGGAAATCACTTCCCTCACAGGTGTCACATAAAACGAATCAATCGCCTCGGAGTAGCGCTGTGTGATCACGTCGAAATATGTCATGCGGTCAATCTCACAGTCAAAAAACTCAAGACGGATCGGCATTTTTAAGTTGGGAGGATAAATATCAAGTATGCCGCCGCGACGCGAATACTGCCCCACAGAATCCACCATGTCGGTAGAGGTATAACCGCAAGCTGACAGATAGCGACACAATTCTTCGGGATCATATTCCTCGTTCGATGCAATCGTTCTCGAAAACACTTGCAGCGTTTCAGGTGGCATCGTAAACTGCAGTGCTGCATCAGGTGTTGTCAGAACAATATCGCATTTTCCGGTCAGAATTGCGTCAAGCGTTGCCAAACGCTCGTGTTCGAACTCATGAGAAGCAACAATATTCTGAAATACCATATCACGAACGGTATATGTCACCGCACGCACACCGTAATCGTGTAGCATGCCCGCAAGACGCGCGCATTCCTTTTCGGAAGGAAGAATACATAGCGCAGGAACGGCATTCTTCTTTGTGGCAAGATCGGATACAAGCGCCGTATAAAACGCAGCCGTTGCACCTTCAGACAAACCGCTGACAAGGATCGGAAAAAGTTTGCCTTTTCTCTCGGTATAAACCTTCAAAAAGTCGCGATAGCTTTTCTCTTTTTTCAGTGCAGAAACAATTCTTTTCATTGCTTTTCCCTATCTTCAGCCGTTGTAAAGATTCATAGCACGATCAATATTCCCTGTAAGCATCAGCTCAACAGCATCCGCCGAGCGAGCAAGGCTTTCTTCAAAGGTCTTCCATTCCTTTTCGGGAATATCTCCGAGTACCCAATCCGCCATATCATAATCAGGATGCGGCTTTTTACCCACACCGATTTTCACACGCGGGATAGCATCCGTATTCATGTGGTAGATGATAGAGCGTAACCCCTTTTGACCGCCATCACTTCCCTTTCGCTTTACGCGCTGTTTGCCGACATCAAGCGAAGCATCATCCGAAATCACAATGATCTGCTCGGGGGAAAGCTTGTAAAACGCCGCAGCCTCGCGAACAGCCTCACCTGAATGGTTCATATAGGTTTGAGGCTTCATGATCAAAAAACGCTTACCGTTTTTCGTCACATCGGCATATACCGACTTAAATTTTACTTTATTAAACTCAACACCAAGGCGCATCGCCAAGTACTCAGCACAAAGAAACCCCGCGTTGTGGCGGTTTTTCATATACTCTTTACCCGGATTTCCAAGTCCCACAACAAGTGCAGACACAGGAAGGACCTCGGCAGGCTCTTTTTTCTTTTCTATTAAATGAAACAAATCAAAAATATTACTCAAAACGACCTCTTATTTTTTATACTTCTTTTTTTGTTCTGTTGCCCACCCGGGCTTATTGACCTGGCGCGCACGCGCAATGGCAAGCGCTCCGTTCGGCACATCGTCTGTGATGGTAGAACCCGCCGCCGTATAACCGCCCTCACCAATTGTAACAGGTGCCACAAGATTGGTATTACAGCCAATAAACGCATCGTTTCCAATCACACAGCGGTTTTTGGTATAGCCGTTGTAATTCACACAAACCGTTCCACATCCGAAATTCACACGCTCACCCACATCAGAATCTCCAATATACGTCAAATGAGAGGCGTGCGTATCTTTTCCAACAACCGAATTTTTCACTTCCACAAAATCGCCGATCTTCACACCTTCGCAAAGACGGCTGTTCGGACGCACATGGCAGAAAGGACCAATTTTCACATTCTTTTCCAGTACCGAAGAATAGACCTGTGTTGCATTCACCACACAACCATCTCCAATGACTGAATCAGCCACAACCGAGTTTGGACCGATCACGCAGTTTTCGCCAACTGTCACATTCTGTCGAATCTGCGTTCCTGGATGAATCGTGGTACCCTTTCCGATTTTGGCAAAGGGAGAGATCACAATACCGTCAAGCGACAAAAAGCGAACACCGTTTTCCATGTGATTCATCATGATTCGCACCGTAACCGTGGTAACAAGATCAAAAAAATCAAGTATATTTTTGCAAGCGGAAAGCTCCCGTTCATAAACAATCCCCGCCTTGACAAGATCGGATACCGATTCAAAACAAATCACCTCGTCGGCAAAGGGAATGTTTGGACAGATTACTTCTTCGGAAATGCTCATAAACAGCGTTTTCTCCTTAATCAAATATTTTCACAAATACATTATATAACAAAACAAACTCTTTTTCAAGTAAGTTTTGACAACAATCAAAAGTTTCTTATCAGTCAAAAGTTAAATAATTGTAAATAATCCAAAATTCTCTTTATTTTTCAGCAGAATGTGCTATAATATGGGATGGTCTTAAATAAAAATAATTTTTTACTTTTGGAGGTCAAAACATGGCAAAGAAATATGTTTATTTGTTTACCGAAGGCGACGCAAGCATGCGTGAGCTTCTCGGCGGCAAAGGTGCTAACCTTGCTGAAATGACCAAGCTCGGTCTCCCCGTTCCTCAGGGCTTCACCATTTCCACCGAAGCCTGCACCGCTTACTACGAAGACGGTAAGAAGATCAACGATGAAATCATGGCTCAGATCACTGAGTACATCGGCAAGATGGAAGAAATCACCGGCAAGAAGTTCGGCGATAAGGAAAATCCCCTTCTCGTTTCGGTTCGTTCCGGCGCAAGAGCTTCCATGCCCGGTATGATGGATACCATCCTTAACCTCGGTCTTAACGAAGACGTTGTTAACGTTATGGCTACAAAGTCCGGCAATGCAAGATGGGCTTGGGACTGCTACAGAAGATTTATCCAGATGTACTCCGACGTCGTTATGGAAGTCGGCAAGAAGTACTTCGAAGAACTCATCGACAAGATGAA
>JAFXJX010000054.1 GCA_017532025.1 Clostridia bacterium
ACGAGCGTATCAAGCGCGTGATCGACAAAGAGGGTTATGCCGCTTCGCTCAAATACTTCAAGGTCGATTATATCCCCGTAAGTGAGCGTGTGTACTACGAGTATGCCGACGAGCTGCTTGCCCATATACGCGAGCTTGTTGAGCTTGAAAACGGTATCAATTTCACGGGTAATGCCGAGGTCGGTATCGTACTCACCGAGGACGAGCTTGCCGAGTTCATTCAGAACGGCGAAGCCTTTGCAAAGTGCCGTAAGCTCTATATGGGACACGACCTTCTCCCCGATGAGGAACAAGAGAAGATTTTGCGCGCCCGTGGCGTTGAGATCAGCATTATTCCCGATTACTATTACAGAGATTTACAGGAGGGCTAAGTTTGAAACAGATAACTAACAGTCGTGCTTCGCCTTGCCTAAAAATGAGCGCAGAGAAAAGACTGTCGCAAGGCAGTCAAAAAAATAGTATTGAAGCGTCAAATTAGGTAGTATTCCCGACGAGAACATCATCCTTGATGACGTACCCACGGAGTTTAAGAAAATTCAAGGCTTGGGATATCGAAAGCTCTTTGGAAAAAGGAGCAGGAGTATCTGCAACAACGCAAGGAGTGTACGGTTCAAGCTTGGAAAGAATATTCCAAACCGCAACAAGGATCATACGGCAAACCGCAATAATAGCTTTTTTGTGACCGCGCCGAGCCTTAATTCGGCGGTAACGCTCCTTAAATTCGGGATGCTTGTTGGATTTAATAAGTGCATTAGCCACTTGAACCAACAGTGGTTTAAGAAAAGAACCGGCACGCGAAATTCTTGTAGATTTCACCTTGCCACCGCTTCCATCATTACGAGGACAACAGCCAGCCCAAGAGCAGAGATGCTTCGCCGTAGGAAACACGGACATATCAACGCCAATTTCCGAAATGAGTGCAATAGCAGTCATAGGATTGGCGGAAAAGCCCGGAATGGTACGAATCAGCTCCAAGGAGTAGGCGTATGGTTCTGCAAGACGATGAATCTCGGTTTCAATCAGTTCACGGTGACGCTTAAGCTCATCAATGTGGTCGAGACATTCACGAAGTTTAACCGCCTGTTCTCTTGAAATTGCTCCGTCAACGGCGGCTTGGATTTCTTCAATGGGCTGCTTGCACCGTCCGTCTACAAAAGGTGTGACATCAAAATACTCACCCGGATGAGCCAAAATGTATTCGGTAATAGATCTTGCGGATTTGCCGAACACATCGGAAAACACATCATCCAGTTTGAGATTGGAAACGGTCAGACAGTTTTGGGCGCGGTTCTTTTCACCCGTCAGATAGTTCGTGAGTTTCTCCTTGTAGCGCATAAGGTCACGAAGCTGGCGAATGTCTGCCGGTGGGATAAAGCTTGGCTTGATCATGTCGCACATGAACAGGTCGCAGATCCATTTGGCATCCTTTCGATCTGTTTTGTTACCTTTTTGCGGCTTTGTGTACTTGGGATGAGCCAATACGACGTTGCAAGTTTTTTCCAAAACGTTGAATACGGGAATCCAGTACTTTCCGGATGATTCCATGCACACATCGGTGCAGGAATATGAGGCAAGCCATTCGGCAAGCTCCCGAAGCCCTTTAGAGAAAGCAGAAAAGCGAGCTTCCTTGTAGGATGTAAGACTGTTGTTATCGGTGATACCGATACAAGCGTAAATCCAAGTCTTGTGAACATCCAATCCGCAACAGTTTTTGCGGAAAATTTTGAACATTTGAGTCCCTCCTTAAAGTTTGCAGAACCGGCAGGGACTGGTCATCCGGCAAAATCGAGTCGATTCGTAAGAGATAAGTTTACGGGCTGTCAGCGCCATTCGTTGATGCCTTAACGGACAACCGACACCATATAACAATGCGGGGATTAGCCCACCACTCACCTCCACGGGTTGCTTAGTTTGCCGGCTCTTAACTATATTTTACCACAATTTTATTAACAAAAAGCGAAAGCGCACGAGGGTTTCATAACCCCGTCGATGCCTTTCGCAGAAAGGCAGTTTATAACAATGAA
>JAFXJX010000008.1 GCA_017532025.1 Clostridia bacterium
CCCATCTCCACCGGAGATAGCTTAGCATCAAAATTAAATCCGACCGATATGCTTTTGATATGGGTGATCTTGTTTATCAGCTTTCGCGCCCCATTTTTGAGATCAATGTACTTCTTACTGTTTGCGATAGTATCTATTTGTTCAAAAAGCTGCTTAAATTCCTGAGAGGAAAAAGCCTCCTTGTTGGGGAGGTTTGAATAGTATTCCTCTGCTGTATCTATGATCTCGAAATAAAGCTGTAATTGCTTGGCGCTGAAAATTGACCGCTCTTTATCTCCGATCTCCGATTCACTATGTAAAATATCAAAAATACTTGAAAGTTTCTGCGACATATTTTCCAACAGCTCATAGAGTCCCACTACGTTCAGCGCATCTCCAAAAACGATACTTCTTCTTTTCAACACCCCAAGATCGTCGCTGAAATAATCCAAAATATTGACCTTGTGCGAATATAAAATATAATCTATACCCAAGCATTTCAAGTCTTCTTTATTACAGATAGCGCGTTTTTTTCCTTCAAAAAAACTAAATATCATATAAACCTCACTTTAATATAGATTGCTGCAAACACCACCAATATCTGCACTAAAATAGGCCATACAAGAGAATAATACCTTTTCCATATCAGATAATATTGTCGAAAGAGAAAGGTAATAAGAGGCAACAAAATGCCGAGATATGGAAGAAACAATCTGGAGCTAAGCAACACGGTAAGCGTTTGAACAGTCAAGACAAAAAGTCCCCAAGCAAACAGCATACCGCGCGGAATATTAAGATGCTCTATATTATTTTGTTCACAAATATTGCGCCATCTTTCTATAAAGTTTTTCATTTTGTATTGCTCACAAACATTTCAACCAATTTCTGTGTACGAATAACCAAAAGGTAACAGCTAAAACGAAACAAACACCGACAATCAGAGAAAATACAACCAAACCTGCAAAACAATTCACTAAAAACGAAGCATCGTTTTCGACTGTCGTACCAATTCCTACTGCAAAAGGAAGAATCAGTGTTGTAATAGCCAAAGTCTCTGCATGCAAAGGCTTGAAGGTTTTAAAATAATTGATTTCGTTTCTTATATTTAATTTTAGGTCAGCGGTATTCAAACTTCTGATATATTTAACATAATCAGTTCTTAGGCTTTGATTATTAACTCGCTTCTTGTAAATAAACATGAATAACAAAAGAGTAGGAATGCCCATTAAGATTGTAAATCGTATTGCATGGTGTGCAAAAAAATTTGCTATTGACATAAGCATCGGAGAGCATATATAATATATCCCTAAAATAGAAAGCGAAAATGCGATAATCAAAAACAGTTTTTTTAGATACAATTTAAGCACGGCCGGAAATCTCCTTGGTAAAAAGTCACTATTATCAACTTCATTGTAACACATTTCCTAAAATAGTTCAATATATTTTTCGAAAATAGTAAAAAATAAAAAAAGATTAACGGCTATATTTTGCATTTCTTTCTCTGTATAATATTAACAATCGTAAATCGGTCGCAAGAACACAAAGAGCGCAACACGAAGAATTTCGTGTTGCGCTCTTTGTGTTCGGGGCATACCGTACTGTTGCGAACGTTTTCTCGTAACAATTATCTTTTCTTACTCGTTTGAGAATACCTTTATTTGTTCTCTCATCATATCAAAAAAATCTCTATTTAAGCTGTAAAAAATAGTTTTACCTTCATTTCTGATCTTGACTGCTCCAATTTTGGTCAGCAGCGTGATATGGTGGTAAGCGGTCGATCCTGAAAAGTTAAATGTTTTTTCCAAATCTTTGCAGGTTACTTCTTTTCTTTCCAATAACAATTTTAAGATTTGTATACGACTTGTTTCACTCAATGCACCACACAGGTCCTCAAGCGGACTTGTTTTTGGGGCTTTGGTAATCTCGCTTATAATAGAAACATAATCGCAACCAAGTAAGTATACTGCACCTTCACTAACGAAAAATAAATTCATGCAGTATTTGTTTAAGAGACAAAAAGATGTATATAGCGTTTGTTCTCCTTCTCGTAAAAAACTGAGATCGCTTCTACCGTTTACGTTTTCGCACAAAAACTCAAATGTTGTTTTGTTATGTGCTTCGAGAATGGTTTCATAGTGTTCTTTGTAATATGCAGAAAGCAATATCTCTTTTTCTATCAGTTCATACTGGAGAGCTTGAAGATAAGGCGTAGGATCAATAAAGAATTCGTACAACTTGTTTTTTTCCTCGCTCGAATATTTAGAGGCTTTTATATAGGAGAACAATTTTTCAGTTGAAGAAAAACATTCTTCTAAAGATTCGCGAGATAGATCGTATAGATAAAACTGCATCAGATTCCGTATCAATCCCTCAGTGTCAGAAAGAAGATTTTTGAAAAATTTAAAATTAAAGTCGGTTGAAAAATGATCTTTGTACGGATTTATGTAATATGTTGTCATAAAACAACGACCATTTTTCATTGCGTGATAAAAAACGTAAAGGTCGTCAGAGATATCACCAAAATGCTGCAAAGTATCTATTAAATATTTCTTGTAGGCTTCCTTTTTTGTCTCATCAACAAAGCTGTTGACATAATGCTGTGTATTGAATTTGGCAAAGAACAGATAGTTCAGATCGTAAAGAAATCCGGGATCTTTCAAAACTTTGATATTTGGCATCTTTCTCACCTCTTTGTTCTTGATTTTTCTCTATATTATATCACAAAAAATAAATTATTGCAATAATCCGGCGAATTTTTATATATTTTGAAGCGAAAAGGACAGAGAAGTTTTCGTTCTCTGTCCTTTGATGTTGGGATTAGTCTTTGTAGTTGTAGCCGATGTCGAATGCTTTTCTGTTGTTGGCAATCAGTTTGGCTTTGGTTGCGGGGATCGAGGAAACCATGTGGTCGATAAATTCGTCTTTATCAAACAGACCGGATTCAGCAACAAACTTACCGAGCATAATGACGTTGGCGCCGCCCTGAAGATCGTTCTTGGAAGCAAGCTCGGTAGCGGGAATGTAGAACGCCTTGATGTCGGTGCGATCACTCTTTTTGGAAATGAGGGCCGAATCGGCAAACAAGATACCGCCGGGGGCTACGGTCGATTCGAATTTATCAAACGACTGGATGTTGAACGAGAAAAGAATATCGGGAATGTTAACGATGGGAGAGCCGATCTCTTCGTCGTCCGAAATGATAACACTGCAGTTTGCAGTACCGCCACGCATTTCGGGACCGTAGGAGGGAAGCCAGGAAACCTGCATATCTTTATCCATGCCCATTTTGGCAATGGCTTTGCCTGCGAACAATACACCCTGTCCGCCAAAGCCTGCAATCAGGATCTTTGTGGTCATATCAGTTTTCCTCCTTGGTTTTGTCCTTATACACGCCGAGCGGATAGAAGGGCATCATGTTTTCGCGAAGCCATGTGAGTGCTTCGGTAGGAGCAAGACCCCAGTTGGTGGGGCAGGTGGAAAGCACTTCTACGATCGAAAAGCCTTTTTTGTCGATCTGGTTCTGGAATGCTTTTTTGATTGCTTTCTTAGCGGCAATGACATTCTTGGGAGAATCTACTGCTACGCGTTCGGCATAAGCGGTGCCGTCGAGAGTGGAAAGCATCTCGCAAACGTGAACGGGGTTACCCTGAATTTTGGCGTCTCTGCCGTAAGGAGAGGTGGTGGTGACCTGACCGAGCAGCGTGGTAGGCGCCATCTGACCGCCTGTCATACCGTAAATCGCATTATTGATAAAGATGATGGTGATGTTTTCACCTCTGGTTGCGGAGTGAACCGTTTCGGCAGTACCGATGGCGGCGAGGTCACCGTCACCCTGATAGGTGAAAACAACCGTATCGGGGCGTGCGCGCTTCACACCTGTGGCAACAGCGGGGGCTCTGCCGTGAGGTGCTTCGATCATATCGCATTCAAAATAGTTATAAGCAAATACGGAACAACCGACAGGTGCGATACCAACGGTGTTGCCTTCAATACCGAGTTCGTCAATCACCTCTGCCACAAGGCGGTGTACGATACCGTGTGTACAGCCGGGGCAGTAGTGGAAGGGAACGTCGGAGAGTGCTTTCGGTTTATCAAATACAACTTTGCTCATTCAATTCTACCTCCAATCTTGCGGAGTTCTTCGAGGATTTCTTCGGGTGTGGGCATCATGCCGCCGGTTCTTCCGTAGAAGGATACAGGGCGAGAGCATTCGATGGAAATTTTAACGTCGTCAACCATTTGACCTTTATTGAGTTCCACAACAAGGAATTCTTTGGCGGTTTTAGCAACCTTTGCAAGAGTGTTAGAAGGATAGGGCCAAAGTGTGATGGGACGAACCATACCAACCTTGAGACCTTCCTTGCGAGCAAGGGTAATGGCGGTTTTACAGATACGGCTGGTGATACCGTAGGAAACGATGACGATATCGGCGTCTTCGGTCATGTACTCTTCGGCACGAGTTTCATTCTTTTCGATTTCGGCATATCTGTCAAAGCGTTCGTTGACCGATACTTCAAGCTCATCGGGCTTAATAAAGAGAGAATTGATGATGTTCTTTTTTCTCTTGCACTCTGTACCTGTGGTTGCCCAAGGTTTTTCGGGGAGTGCGGTTTCGGCAACTTCCTTGAATTCAACAGGCTCCATCATCTGGCCGAGCGCACCGTCGGCAAGCATCATAACCGGAACACGGTACTTGTCACCGAGTTCAAATGCGAGAGACGTATAGTCTGCTGCTTCCTGAATGGAGTTGGGTGCCAGAACGATAAGGTGAAGGTCGCCGTGACCGTTGGCTTTGGTCGCCTGATAATAGTCAGACTGTGCGGGCTGAATGCCGCCAAGACCGGGACCGCCTCTCTGTACGTTGAGAATGAGGGCGGGCAGGTCGCTACCGACCATGTAGGAGATTCCTTCGCTCTTTAAGGAAATTCCGGGAGAGGAGGAGGAGGTCATAACGCGAACGCCGGCAGAAGAAGCGCCGAGTACCATGTTGATGGCGGCGATTTCACTTTCAGCCTGAAGGCATACGCCACCGATTTTGGGCATTCTTTTTGCCATGTATTCAGCGATTTCGGTTTGAGGTGTGATAGGATAGCCGAAATAGTGACGGCAACCCGAGCGGATTGCGGCTTCGGCAATGGCTTCATTGCCTTTCATTAAAACTTTTGCCATAACTCCTTAAACCTCCTTTTCAACTTTGATGGCTACGTCTGGGCACATATAAGCGCAAAGAGCGCAGCCTTTACATTTTTCCATATCGGTAACAACTGCGGGGTGATAGCCTTTTGCGTTAAGTTTGTCCGTGGCGAGAACAAGGATCTTTTGCGGACAAGCCGTCATACAGAGGCCGCAACCTTTACAGATGTCAGTGCTGATGGTAACTCTGTTCATTGTTTATTCCTTTCATGTATGTAATTTTTATTAGAATCAATAGATTTTCTTGGTCACATCCCGAATTGGGAAAATCGGGCGATCGGTTGATAGTTTGACTTTATCGGATACGGCGGTGAAGAGAAGCGGAAGATTGGTTTTTTCGGCAAGAGCATCAGCATAGCCAAAGGATGCTTCAATGTCACGTGGGGTGGTTTCTTCTCCCAAATTGCTGTTGTTGACGAGAGCTGTAAAAGCAAGATGGCACTGCGCTTCTATTTCGGCAAGATTCTCAATTGTTTCTTCCGGTGTTGGTGTGAGAGGGCGGTACATATTGCATACACCAATCATATCATAGCCACACTTAGCAATGGCGTTGCGATAAACGCCGAGTGCCATGGCACCGTCTTTGTCGCCACCGACATCGAAAATCACCTTTTCATCACCGACAAAAACCGAATGGATCTGCGGAGGCAGGGAAGGAACATCAACGTTGGTATTGGCAAATTGCGGAAGAACGCAACGAACACCGTTTTCTTCGAGTTCACGGCGATTATCTGCCGCACGAAAATAGGGGTTTACAATATCAAGATCAACCAACACGGTTTTTTTGCCTGCTTTGGAAAGAGAGAGCGCAAGATTGACTGCTAAATTGGTTTTACCGGAACCGTAATGCCCGCATACAATTGTAATTTTTTTCTCGGGAAGCCACATGACGATTCCTCCTTCTGACCCATTTTGAGATATAAGGACATTATAGCATATTTGTCTTGCAAAGAAAAGAGTATTTTTGTACAAAAAACAACTTTTTGTGAAAAAGTTTTTGGGATATCTGCTCTTTTCGTTTCTTTTTTCGGAATTATTTGGAATTATCGAGGTGAATAAGCCATGTAGGTTTGGTGCGTTTGCTGTATATGGATTGACTTTTTATAATGCCTGTGGTATAATTCTTGAAAAGTCAGAAAAACAAAGCAATTTTTTGCGGAAGGAAAAATATATGTATTGTTGGCATAATCACCCTGTTCGTGCGGTGAATCACCGCGGTTTTAACAAAGAAGCTCCCGAAAATACGATTTCCGCTTATCGTTTATCCAAGGAAAAGGGATTTCTGTTTGTGGAGTGCGATGTTTCGTTTACCTCCGACAATGTACCTGTTCTTTTGCACGATGATACGGTTAACAGAACCTCTAACGGAAGGGGAAAAGTCTCAGAGATGACCTTTGAGGCTTTGCGCCGTCTCGACTTTGGTGGTTGGGTTTCTGAAAAATATGTCGGCGAAAAGATTCCGACTTTTGAAGAGTTTATCTCTTTTTGCCGAAATGTCGGGCTTTATCCCTATATTGAGTTAAAAGAGGGTTTTAACAAGGAAAGAGCAGAAATGCTCATGCGGTTGGTAAGACGCTACGGTATGTATGGAAAGGTAACCTGGATTTCGTTTTTTGCTGATTCTTTGACATACATCAAAAACATAGACGAAAAGGCTCGGCTCGGATTTTTAACAGAGAAGCTGACAGAAAAGGATGTTGCTACGGCAAAGGCGCTGCGAACCGGCAAGAATGAGGTTTTTATCGATACCAAGTACACGAAGGTCAACAAAAAGACGGTAAAAATGTGTATGGACGAGGAGATTCCTCTTGAAGTGTGGACGATTGATACGGAAGAAGAAATTGTGGCACTTGATCCGTATGTAAACGGTATTACAAGTGATAATTTAATCGCCGGAAAAGTATTGTGTCAAAACATTTTGAATTTGTAAAAACAAGGCTGTTGCACACGCAACAGCCTTGTTTTTTATAGGAGTGGAGCTAAAATCTTCAAAAGCAGACCGAGCAGGTAATAGCCTCGTTTCTTTTTGCGATAGTTTTGTAGGGTTACTTCTTCACACTGGGTGAGTGTTTCTCGGAAGTCTTTTTCAATATCACGTAAACAGCTTGTACGATACAGATATGCCGCACATTCGAAGTGATGGTATAAGCTGCGATAGTCGAGATTCACCGTTCCCACAACACCGCGGATATCGTCACTGACAAATACTTTGGCATGTACAAAACCGGGGGTATATTCATATATTTTAACGCCGTTTTTCATAAGGGCGGCATAGTGAGTTCTTGCCAAAGCATATGCTACTTTTTTATCAGGTGTTCCGGGAAGGATCAGAGTGACTTCTACACCGCGCTGTGCGGCGAATTTAAGGGCAGTTTCAAGTGCGCCGTCAAGAATCAGGTAGGGCGTCATGATATGCACATAGCGTTCAGCGCGATTGAGAATGTCGATATATATCATTTCGCAGGTCCGATAAGCATCTAACGGAAAATCTCCAAACGGAATGACATACCCATCCTGTACAACAGGTGTGTCTTGTCGGACGGAGAGATAAGGCTCGTATTGGGGATTCGACTCACTCAGATTCCACATTTGCAGAAAGAGAAGGGTTAAACTGCTGACAGCATCGCCCTCTAGCATGATGGCTGCGTCTTTCCAGTGACCGTATTTTTTTCTTGCGTTGATATATTCGTCAGCGAGATTTGACCCACCTGTGAAGCCGACTTTTCCGTCAATGACAAGGATTTTTCTGTGATCACGGTAGTTGTAATGTGTGGAAGCGAACGGTGCGACGGGCGCAAACATTTTTGTGGCGATACCAAGTTTTTTTAACTGTTTGGGATAACTATGAGGGAGTGTGGTGAATTCACAGGTGCCGTCATAGATAAAACGTACATCAACGCCGTCAGCCGCTTTTTGAGCAAGAATCTCAAGGATTTTTCCCCACATGACACCTTCTTCTACGATAAAATATTCAAGAAAAATAAACTTTTCCGCTTTTTTAATTTCACAAAGTATGGCGTCCCATTGTGACTCACCTGAGGGGAAATATGTGGTTTTCGTTTGTGCAAAAACAGGGTGGCATCCGCTTTTTTCAAGGTATTTACCGAGAGATACAAGTTCAGGTGCATCACTGGGGAGTTTTTTTGTGACATCTTCTTTTTGTACGATTATGTTGCGGGTGAGATCAAGCTGCTTTTCATAGAGCTTTTTGAGTGTTCTGTGACCGAGATCACTCTTGGTGTACCAAAAAAGAAGTGTGCCGAACAGGGGAAAGAGCAGAATGACCAC
This sequence comes from Clostridia bacterium, assembly GCA_017532025.1. GTDB lineage: Bacteria > Bacillota > Clostridia > Oscillospirales > CAG-272 > RGIG1993. Next base: position 8,461 of record JAFXJX010000008.1, read on the forward strand.
GATCCATGTAAGCTTTGCCGAGGGGTCAATTTGCGAGTTTACAAGAGCCAAAAAAGCGATGACAGACAAAACATAGTGACCTGCCCAAAAATAAGAAACGAGGTCATCAAACCAAACCACGCCGAGGAACAGGACAAAAAACTGCAGCATTAACAGTGTGAAAATCAATCCGGTACGGCTGAAAATAGCACGAACAAGTCCGCGCTTACTTTTTTTAAGCAGACGGATTCCACCGGAATCTTTTTCCATGTTATCACCACCTTTTTTGTTTTGGTTGATATTAAAATAGTATCACCATTTATTTTGATTGTCAAGGCGAATGAAAAGAAAAAAGGGGAATTTTTTATGTTTGTTTTTTGATTTTTTGTTGAGGAATTATTGAAAAAGAAAAAGAAATATGATATACTTAACATAGGTTATTTTACGCTTTTGTAAAGGAGGTTGGGATGTGACAGAAAAGAATACGACAGTTCTGTATGATCTTGTTTCGATGAGTTTTGACGAACTGAGTGAATTTGTGATTACGGTTTTGAAACAGCCGAGATTTCGCGCTCTTCAGATTGCCGAATGGATTCGCCGAGGGGCATATTTTTCGGAAATGACCAATCTTCCTGCCAAGTTGATTTCCGAGTTGAAAGAAAAAGCCTGGCTATCCTATCCTTCGATTGAGCAAAAATTTGTTTCACAAATTGACGGAACGGTAAAATTTCTTTATCGCTTACATGACGGGGAATATGTGGAAAGTGTTGTGATGCAGTATGAGCACGGGTATTCCATCTGTCTTTCCACGCAAGCAGGTTGCCGAATGGGGTGCCGATTCTGTGCTTCTACAATTGGCGGCAAAGTTCGAGACCTTTTGCCGGGAGAAATACTTGGGCAGATTCTGGTGGCAGAGAAAGAGCTTTCAATCAGAATATCCAATATTGTTCTGATGGGCATCGGAGAGCCGCTTGACAATTATGATAACGTTATTCGTTTTTTGAAGCTTGTGAACAGCGAAAAAGGCTTGAATATCGGTTACCGTCATATTTCGCTTTCGACGTGCGGTCTTGCTGACCGTATTTATCGCTTGGCGGAAGAAGATATGCCGCTAACGCTTTCCATTTCCTTGCACGCCGCCAGTGACGAAGCACGTTCTGAAATCATGCCTGTGAACAAAAGATTTTCGTTGGACGCACTCCTCACGGCGTGCAGTGATTATTTTGATAAAACCGGAAGACGCATTTCGTTTGAATATACTTTAATCGCGGGCAAGAATGACAGCAAAGACGATGCCGCAAAACTTGCTGCGCTTTTGAAGAAGTATCTTGGAAAAAGACCGCTTCATGTCAATTTGATCCCTGTGAATGAAGTAGCAGAGAGTGGCTTTAAAAGGGGCAACAATGCATCGGTGAAGCAGTTTGCCAAAGAGTTGAATGCGCTTTCTATCAACGCGACGGTTCGCAGGACTTTGGGATCTGATATCAATGCATCTTGCGGTCAGCTACGTCACAATGCTGATAAAAAAGAGTCATAATTCGCTGAATAGTTTTTGTTTTTTTGAGGAAATATTGATATGGAATATTACGGAATCACCGATATCGGACGATACAGAGCGGACAATCAGGACTCCTTCGCAATCACTTTAATTGCGGAGGAAGCTATTCTTGCCGTGGTTTGTGACGGTATGGGCGGTGCGGTTGGTGGAAAAATTGCATCGACGCTTGCTGTGGAAGAGTTTACGTCATACGTAAAAGAAAAAATACAGTCATTTCTTTCGATTTCTTTTGATAAACACGACGATGATGAGGCAATAATAGAAGGTATCATGAAACAGGCTGTTGCACAGGCGAATTCCGCTGTTTACAATTATGCAAAGGATTCGATTGATCTTATCGGTATGGGAACAACCCTTGTTGCTGTTCTCGTGATAGGGAAAGAAGCTTATATCTGTAACATCGGGGATTCTCGCTTATATCATTTGACATCGCATTCTATGAAGCAAGTGACAACAGACCATTCGTATGTACAAATGCTGATTGACAATGGATTGTTGGCACCTGAGCTTGCCGCCGCACATCCAGACCGCAATGTTATTACCCGCGCAATCGGCACAAGAGCGCTGGTAACAAGTGAATCTTTTCGATTGACGCTATCCGACAATGAGACTTTGATGCTTTGCAGTGACGGTCTTTCGGGTTATGTGTCGAACGAGGAAATATATGCGATTGTGTGGGGGAGCAAGGAAATTTATGCTCGACCGACCCGAGACAAGGTAAAAGCGTTGATAGATGTTGCCAATGCCAACGGCGGACGGGATAATATTACCGCTGTTTTGCTTACATTCTGAAGAAAGGAAGCCTTTTGAGGTGTACCATAGCATGGATAGAGTTGAAGATGCACTGTTTGACGGACGGTACCGTTTGATGGATGTGGTGGGAGTGGGAAACTCTGCCAAAGTTTACCGTGCTGTGGATACTGAAACCGAGGCTGAAGTCGCTGTCAAGATTTTTGATCAAGAGAGAATGCTTGACGAAGAAGCCAAGCGTCAGTTTGACCACGAGGTCAAAGCGTTTGCATTGCTTGACAGCCATCCCAATATTGTAGCTTATTACGGCGGCTCTATGCGCGAGGATTGTCGTTACATCGTCATGGAGCTTGCTGTTGGCGAAACGCTGATGCATTATATGAACCGAAAAGGCGGAAGGCTTTCGGTAGGTGAGGCACTCAGTTATTTTTCGCAAATTTTAAGCGCGCTGTCTCATGCACATAGTAAAGGCATTGTTCACCGTGATGTCAAGCCGCAGAATGTGAGATTGATTCAAGGCGGACTTGTAAAGCTGGTGGATTTTGGTATTGCCTTGATTCCGGGTTTTGAAAACAAAACGCCCGGCAAAGCTGCCGGAACGCCGAATTATATCAGTCCTGAACAAGCTGCGGGTGGGCGTGTTGATGCGCGGTCGGATATTTATTCTGCAGGTATTTTGCTGTATGAAATGCTTTGCGGACAGTTACCGTTTCAATCGGACAAGCCGAATGCTCAGGACCGCATGGAAGATATCATTCGTAAGCATCTAAAGGAAACGCCTGCCAATCCTGCTTTTTTTAATCCGAACATTCCCACTGCGGTGGAACAAATTGTACTTCGCGCCATGAATAAAAAACCTGCCAACAGATTTGAATCGGCGGATGAAATGATGCGCTATATCAATTTGTATTATGAGAATCCGCACATTTGTTTTGCGTTTGATTTGCCGAACGATCCTTATAACGCTTACGAGGCTTTACCGGTGGACACCTCGGCGGAGCGCTTTGTTCCTTCTGCCTTAAAACTTGTGGGACAAGTCAAAGAAGGCGAACCGCTTGAAAAAATGCCTGAGAAAAAAGAAAAAAAGCGCCGAACAACGTTGTTCTTGGCTGGGGTTTTTCTTGTACTGTTTTCATTGTTTGTTTTGGTAAGTCTTCTTGCTGTTAACCGTGTTTTTTCCTATGATGCAGGGCAAAAGACGGTAATTACGGTTGGCGGTCTCCTCGATCAGACTTATACCGACGAGCTTGCCAAATCGTTGCGAGACAAAGGGTATGACCTGCAAGTGGAATATGAGTATTATGCCTCCATTCCGCTCAATACCATTGTTAGTCAAGAGCCCGCTGCACATTCGGCACAGCATCTTGCAGAGAATGAAAAACCAAAACTTATTTTGACATTGAGCGGCGGATGCCGTGTTATGATTATGCCTGATTATACAGGGAAAGAAAACCGTGCGGTGGAAATAGAACTCGAAGCGCAGGGCTTCACCACGCAAGTGGTAAAGCAGCACTCTTCTTCGGTTCCTGCGGGAAGCATTATCGCTACAACACCCTCAGCAGGAGAAGCTGCCATACAGAATGAACCGATTGTTTTATATGTCAGTATGGGAGAAGAAGCGGTATATCAATACGTTCCGAATTTAACAGGGCAAAGCTATGAAGAGGCACTTTTGCTTTTGGAACAGTCGGGCATCACAAACTATCATATTTCATATCGGGAATCAACCGAGCCGGAAGGCACTGTTATTTCACAGAGCCATCTGTTCGGTGAAAGAATCGCGGTCAATCTGATTACTCTGGAGATTGTTATCAGTGGACGCGAAGAGAATTCCTGAAACTGTTTTTTTATTCTTTTTCAAACTTGTATAACAGAAAGGTTAAACCATAGAAATGAACGAAAGACAATCCCATATTCGAAATTTTTCGATTATCGCCCATATTGACCACGGCAAGAGTACGCTTGCCGACCGTCTTCTCGAAAAAACCGAAACGGTTTCGACAAGGGAGATGGAGAATCAGATTCTTGACAATATGGATCTTGAAAGAGAACGCGGTATTACCATCAAAGCGCGTGCCGTCAAAATGCAATACAAAGCCGATGACGGCGATACATATACGCTGAATCTGATCGATACTCCCGGTCATGTTGACTTCAATTATGAAGTGTCCCGTTCGTTGAATGCTTGCGAGGGTGCGCTTCTTGTGGTTGACGCTTCGCAGGGTATTGAGGCGCAAACACTTGCTAACGCATATCTTGCTATTGATTCCGACCTTGAGATTTTGCCGGTGATCAACAAGATCGACCTTCCTTCTGCCGATCCCGACCGTGTTCGCAAAGAGATTGAGGATATTATCGGTGTGCCTGCAGAAGGCTGTCCTGCTGTTTCCGCTAAAACCGGTCTTAATATTCGAGATGTTCTGGAATCGGTTGTTACGGGTATTCCTGCGCCGCAAGGAGATGAAACCGCTCCGCTTAAATGCTTGATCTTTGACTCGTACTACGATTCGTACCTTGGCGTTGTGGTTTACATCCGTGTGATGGACGGTACACTTCGTTCGGGCGATCGCATTCGTTTGATGAGTACGGGCGCTGAGTTTGAAGTGGTAGATGTTGGTACGATGACTGCGTTTGGTCTGAAAAAAGAAACGGTTCTTTCGGCAGGTGAGGTGGGATACTTTACTGCCAGCATCAAGAACGTTTCTGAGACGCGAGTGGGTGATACGGTAACGCTTGTCGAAACACCTTGTGATGAAGCACTCCCGGGTTTTAAGCAAGCACTTCCTATGGTATATTCGGGTATTTATCCTGCGGATGGCGCTAAGTACGGAGATCTTCGTGACGCGCTTGAAAAATTGCAGCTGAACGATGCGGCACTTTCCTTTGAGGCTGAAACGTCAGCGGCGCTTGGGTTTGGCTTCCGTTGCGGTTTCCTCGGGCTTTTGCATATGGATATCATCCAAGAGCGCATTGAAAGGGAATTCAATCTTGATATTATTACCACAGCCCCCAGTGTTATTTATAAGATTGAAAAGAAAGACGGAAGCGAAGTGTTTATTGACAATCCGTCTGAATATCCTTCGGTGGATGAAATTATTAAGGTGTATGAGCCGATGATTGCCGCTAACGTGATCACACCGGTGGAATTTGTTGGTTCTATTATGGATCTTTGTCAGGACAGACGCGGTATTTTTGAAGATATGAAGTATCTCGATCACACACGCGTGGAACTGCATTATCAGATGCCTTTGAATGAAGTTATCTACAATTTTTTTGATGTTTTGAAGAGTCGCTCACGCGGATATGCCTCACTTGATTATGAGTTTTCGGAATACCGCGAAAGCAAGCTGGTTAAGCTGGATATTCTGTTGAACGGCGATGTGATTGATGCGCTTTCCTTTATTGTGCATGATACCAAAGCCTACGCAAGGGCTCGTAAAATCTGCGAAAAACTGAAAGAAAATATTCCGCGTGCTCTTTTTGAAATTCCCGTGCAGGCGGCAATCGGCGGCAAGATTATTGCTCGTGAAACCGTAAAAGCCATGCGCAAGGACGTGCTTGCCAAGTGTTATGGCGGGGATATTACCCGTAAAAAGAAACTGCTTGAAAAACAAAAAGAAGGCAAAAAGAAGATGCGTCAGCTCGGCAGTGTTTCGGTAACCCCCGAAGCCTTTATGGCTGTTTTGAAATTGGATGATGAAAACTGATTCTTTGTCTCTCGGTTTGTATGTACACATTCCGTTTTGTTTGAAAAAATGTGCATACTGCGATTTCTTTTCTCAAACAGATTATTCTCTTGCAGACAAGTATCTTTCGGCACTTCTGACTGAGGGTTCTATGGTATCCGAACAGTACCGTGAACGCTTGATCGATACGGTCTATATCGGAGGGGGCACACCTTCTTCGTTATCGGCATTACAGCTCGCTTCTTTGCTTGGCGGTTTGCGAGAAAGATTCCATTTTGCACCGGAAATAGAGTTCACTTTGGAAGCCAATCCTGCTACACTTGATGAAGAAAAGTTGTGTGTATTGCGAGAGAACGGTGTCAATCGTTTGAGTATTGGGTTACAGTCCGCTTCCAATACAGAATTGTGTACACTTTCCCGGATTCATACCTATGAGGATTTTGAAAAGACATATACGCTTGCAAGACGGTATATGGATAACATCAGTTTGGATCTGATGTTTGGTTTACCCGATCAAACCGAAGAATCTTTTCGTGTTACACTAAATCGTGCGGTGTCTTTGAAGCCAAATCATATTTCAATGTATGCCTTGAAAATTGAAGAGGGAACGCCTTTTCATCGAATGGGAGAAAAGCTTATGCTTCCGTCTGAAGATGAAGTGGCGAATATGTATCTTTATGCCTGTGCCTTCTTGGAAAAAGCGGGGTTTCAACAGTATGAAATAAGCAACTTTGCAAGACAAGGTTGTTTATCCCGTCACAATCTTCGTTATTGGAAACGGGAAGAATACATCGGTCTTGGTCCCGCGGCGCATTCCTTTATAGAAGGGCGGAGATATGCCAATAAAAAGGATTTGGCGGCATACATACAAGCACTTTCTCATCAAGAGAAGCCACCTCGCAGCGAAGAGATAACGTTATCTTTTCAAGATGAAATGGAAGAGGAAATCATGTTGAAACTACGCATGACGGCAGGTCTTGACATGGCGTATCTGAAAGAAAAATTCGGGTATGCTATCGAAAAGAGTGCTGCTCGTAAGATTCGGGAATATGTAAAACATGGATTCTTGACACAAAAAGAAAACATCATTGCTTTTACGCCGCGCGGCTTTCTTGTCAGCAATACGGTGATAGCCGATTTGTTGCCTGATGAATGAAATGAAAGGGAATGAGCCGTGTTCAAAGAAGATAACAGACTTACCCGGGTTTATGTGATTGCTTTGGTTTTGTTTGCCGTGGGCTTTGGGTTTTATTTAAGAAACCGCAATCTTTTGAATGAGGTTGAAGAATTTGCGGCAAGAAATTGGGTGCTTGCTTGGCTTCTGATGCTTTCTTTGTATGTGTTTCGTGCGTTTGTTCCTTTTTTGCCTTCCTTTGCTTTTTATGCTATGAGCGGCAGAATTTTTCCCGGAAGGATTCTTCCGTTTCTGGTTAGTTTTTCCGGTGTTGCGCTTTTGTATATTCTCTCCTATTTGATTGGATTGAAGAAGCACCGCCGCGTTTGCCGAACAAAGAGGTCTGCTTTTTTTCGTTTGTCTTTGTTTGACCGATATCGAAGATTTCGCGATGCGTTTGTTCAACAAACTGCGAGTATGATCCGAAATAAACGCATGGGAACGCTTTTGCTGTTTGCGGCATCGCCTTTCCCGAAAAAGCTGTTTGGGAAAATATGCGGGAGAATACGGGTGAGTTTTTCGATTTTTTTAACAGCCTCTTTGCTTGGTACATTGCCTGAAATGGTAAGTGTGACATTGCTTGGAAAAAGCGTTTTGGACGCGACCTCTCCGCTTTTTTATGTTGCGTTGGTATTAACCGTATCGGTTACGGTTATTTCAGTGATATTATTTCAAAAATCAAGTACAAAGGAGATTCAATACAGTGAAAAAAGTAACTGACAGTTTTGTTTTATCCAATGGCATTTTGATTCCTTGCCTCGGTTTTGGAACATGGCAGTCTCCACCTGACGAAGCGGCAAGTTCGGTGAGACACGCTCTTTTATCCGGCTACCGTCATATTGATACAGCCGCGCAGTATGGCAATGAGCCTGACGTTGGCAGAGGTATTCGCGAAAGCGGTGTGCCAAGAGAAGAGATTTTTCTGACAACTAAGCTTTGGAATGACGAAAGGGGCTATGAGACCACACTCAGAGCTTTTGAAAGATCGCTTAAAAACTTGGAAACCGATTATATTGATTTGTACTTGATTCATTGGCCTGCCACGCCGCATCGTTTTGAGAATTGGCAAGAGCTGAATCTCGGTACATGGCGTGCTTTTGAGAAGCTGTACAAGGAAGGAAGAATTCGCGCCATCGGTATTTCTAATTTTATGCCGCATCATATGAAACCCCTTTTGGATGCGTGTGAGATAGTTCCTATGGTAAACCAAATCGAGATCCATCCCGGTATGCTTCAGCCTGAAACGGTGAAAGCGTCTCAAGAGCAGGGAATGCTGATCGAAGCTTGGAGTCCTCTGGGTACAGGAAGAATGCTCAAAAACGAAACCTTGATGCAGATTGCATCCAAATACAATGTTTCGACCGCGCAGCTTTGCCTTCGCTATGCGCTTCAACACGGTTATTTGCCGCTTGCTAAGTCGGTGACACCTTCTCGTATTGACGAGAATATGAAGATATTTGATTTTGAAATCAGCGCAGAAGATATGGCGTTTATTGATGCGATGCCATATTTTGGCGGTTCCGGTTTTGATCCCGACAAGGTTGATTTTTGATTTTTGTCAAAATTTTTCATTTTAAGCTGTTTTTTGTTTCTTTTGACAAAAAAGTTACATCGCTTTTTGTGCAATTTCGTGACAAACTTTGTTTTTACTTGTTGAAATTTAAATTAATTTGTGATACAATATAGCGGAATAGGGAAAGTCATATATGTTTTCCTATACTGATTTGTAAAAAACATTCATATGATATATGAACACAGGAGGTTCGACGTGGAGAAAGACTACTTGATTGTAGATGGCGTTGAAAAACTGGAAGAAGCCATTAAACGCGTACGCGTAGCACAACAGATTTTTGCCACCTATACACAAGAGCAGGTGGATAAGATTTTCCTTGCTGCTGCAACGGCTGCAAACAAAGCCCGTATTTCTCTTGTTAAACTTGCAGTAGAAGAGACCGGTATGGGCGTTGTGGAAGACAAGGTTATTAAAAACCATTATGCTTCTGAGTATATTTACAATGCCTACAAAGACACCAAAACTTGCGGTGTGATTGAGGAAGATCCGGTTTACGGTATCACCAAGATTGCTGAGCCGATTGGTTTGATTGCAGCAGTTATTCCTACAACCAACCCTACTTCAACCGCTATTTTCAAAACACTTCTTGCGCTGAAAACCAGAAACGGTATTATCATCAGTCCTCACCCGAGAGCAAAGAATGCAACCATTGCCGCTTCGAAGATTGTTCTTGAGGCTGCTGTTGCCGCCGGTGCGCCCGAAGGTATTATTGATTGGATCGATGTTCCCAGCCTTGAAATGACCAACACGGTTATGAAAGAAGCTGATATTATTCTCGCTACAGGTGGCCCCGGCATGGTACGTGCTGCCTATTCCTCGGGCAAGCCCGCGCTTGGTGTTGGTGCAGGTAATACGCCTGCTATTATCGACGATTCCGCAGATATCGTTCTTGCTGTTAACTCGATCATTCATTCTAAAACTTTTGATAACGGTATGATTTGCGCTTCCGAGCAGTCTGTGATTGTTCTCGATCAGGTATATGACGCAGTTAAGGAGGAGTTTTCTTCTCGTGGCTGTTACTTCCTGACAGCGGAAGAAACCGAGAAGGTTAGAAAAACCATTATTATCAATGGCGCTTTGAATGCTAAGATCGTTGGTCAAAAGGCAGTTACTATTGCATCTCTTGCCGGTGTTTCTGTTCCTGAAGGTACAAAGATTCTGATTGGTGAAGTGGAAAGCGTTGAGCTTTCTGAAGAGTTTGCTCACGAAAAGCTGTCTCCTGTTTTGGCTATGTACCGCGCAGAGAGCATTCAAGATGCTTTTGCCAAGGCAGAGCAGTTGATTGCCGATGGCGGATACGGTCATACCGCTTCGATCTATCTTAATGTTCTTTCTGAAAAAGAGAAGCTTTCCGAATTTGCTTCTCGCATGAAGACCTGCCGTATTCTTGTTAATACGCCTTCCTCGCAAGGTGGTATTGGGGATATTTATAACTTCAAACTGCCGCCTTCTTTGACGCTTGGTTGCGGTTCTTGGGGTGGAAACTCGGTTTCCGAAAATGTTGGTGTCAAGCATCTTGTGAATATTAAGACTGTTGCTGAAAGGAGAGAAAATATGCTTTGGTTCCGCGCACCTGAAAAGATTTATCTGAAAAAAGGTTGTTTGCCTGTTGCTCTTGACGAACTCAAGACGGTTATGGGCAAAAAGAAAGCGTTTATTGTAACCGACAACTTCCTCTATCGCAACGGTTACACCAAGACCATTACCGATAAGCTGAATGCTATGGGTATTGTTCATACCACATTCTTTGACGTTGAACCCGATCCTACACTTGCTTGTGCTAAGGCGGGTGCGGCACAAATGGCAGCCTTTGAGCCTGATGTTATTATCGCGCTCGGCGGCGGCTCCGCCATGGACGCTGCCAAGATCATGTGGGTTTTGTATGAGCATCCTGATGCAGACTTCATGGATATGGCTATGCGCTTTATGGACATTCGAAAGAGAGTGTATTCGTTCCCTAAGATGGGAGAAAAGGCATACTTTGTGGCAATTCCCACTTCTGCTGGTACAGGCTCTGAGGTAACTCCTTTTGCTGTTATCACCGATGAAACCAGCGGTGTTAAGTATCCTCTTGCTGATTATGAGCTTCTGCCTAACATGGCGATCATTGATACTGATTTCCATATGTCTGCACCCAAGGGTCTGACGGCGGCTTCGGGTATTGACGCTGTGACGCATGCTGTTGAAGCGTACGCTTCGATGCTTGCTACCGATTATACCGACGGTCTTGCACTTCGTGCGCTGAAGATGATCTTTGAATATCTGCCCCAAGCGTACGAAAACGGTCAGAATGATGTTTTGGCTCGCGAAAAGATGGCGAATGCCGCTACAATGGCAGGTATGGCGTTTGCCAATGCCTTCCTCGGTATTTGTCACTCCATGGCGCACAAGCTCGGTGCATTCCACCATCTGCCTCACGGTGTTGCCAATGCGCTTTTGATTAACGAAGTGATTCGCTTTAATTCTGCCGAGGTGCCTCACAAGATGGGTACTTTCTCGCAGTATGATCATCCTCACACGATGTCTCGATACGCAGAAATTGCCGATTATCTTGGACTTGGCGGCAAGAACGATGAGGAAAAGGTACAGAATCTGATTACAGCTATTGATGATTTGAAAGAGAGAGTTGGTATTAAGGCTACCATTCGCGACTATGTTCCGAATGAAGAGGATTTCCTTGCCCGTCTTGATGAAATGGTGGAGCAGGCTTTTGACGATCAGTGCACAGGTGCCAACCCCAGATATCCGTTGATGAGCGAAATGAAGGAAATCTACCTCAACGCCTATTACGGAAAGACCTTTACTGAAAAAGAAGTTCCCGACAAAATTACAAAATAATAGGGGGAATCTGATAATGAAATTCGATACTATCATTGCACAGAGACGCAATAAGACCATCTACCGTGACGGGGACAGCTGCATCAAGGTGTTTGATTCCGATTATTCCAAAGCGGATGTTCTGAACGAAGCGCTCAATCAGGCAAGAATCGAAGAAACCGGTCTTAACATTCCTAAGATCAAAGAGGTTATGACCGTTGACGGTAAATGGGCAATTGTATGTGACTATGTGGAAGGCAAAACTCTTGCACAGTTGATGGAAGAAGAGCCTGAAAAGACAGAAGAGTATTTGAATCTTTTTGTAGATCTTCAGCTTGAAGTGCATAGAAAGCGTTCTGCCAAGCTAATTAAGCTCAAGGATAAGATGAAGAGCAAGATTTCAGAAACTACGTTGGATGCAACCACCCGTTACGAGCTTCACACACGCCTTGAAGGTATGCCGAAACACGATAAGGTTTGCCACGGTGATTTCAATCCCACCAATATTATTATCACTGAAGATGGAACACCTTTTATCATTGACTGGGCGCACGCAACGCAGGGAAATGCTTCTGCCGATGCCGCAAGAACATACCTTCTGTTCTGCCTCGCCGGTAAAGATGATATTGCCAAAGCATATCTCAATCTTTTCTGCAAGAAGAGCAACACGGCAAAACAGTATGTTCAGAAATGGATGCCGATCGTAGCAGCTTCACAGTCTGTCAAGGGTAATGAAAATGAGCGTCAATTTCTTCTTTCTTGGGTTGATGTTGTTGATTACGAATAAAAACTAGTAAAAAACTCCGATTGCTTTGGCAATCGGAGTTTTTTTATGTGGAATTGTTTATTGTGCGTTAACAAAACCGTAGTGTTTGATGGTGAGTTTTTCGATCGCGCCGCCCCAACCTGCAGAGGGGAAGCAGTCGGAAATTCTGATGTAAAGGTTTCCGTAGAGAGGATCAATGTGGTCAGCGGGAGCATAGGGGTCAATCACAAGTGTTGCCCAGTTATCACCCTCAAGATAGTCACCGGATGCATGGAACTTGGAAGAATCGGCAGCATATTTTTCAGCATATTCAGCAGAGGTGCCGAAGTTTGCAAATTCGTACCAGGTTTCGCCATCGGGAGAAAGCTCAATCTTATAGTTCTGAGTAACGTAGAGTTCAACCGTCGGTTCATACAAGTTTCTCAGGTCGATGCGGTAGGTCAAGAAGGAAGTACCATCGGCATATCTTCTTGTGTCGGTTGCGGAAGCGGTGTTCAAGTGAATGAACGCTTCGTCTTCATCGTTACCGTTAACAAGGTATTCATCAACGATTTCCATGGCATCTACAGGTTTGTAGTGAGGTTCGCCGGGGGAATTGTCAATCACGGGTTTTTCTTCACCCTTACCTTCTTTATATTGGGAAATGGTAAGAGTCATAACGGTGCCGCCGTGACCAAACTGGGGTTTGGCGTTGAGAATATAAATATAAATAACGCCGGTATATTCTTCATCAGCAGGATTGATAACAAGTTCGGTAATATTGGTGCCGCCTACATACTCACCGTTTTCGGTAAATGCATCGGGATTCTCTTCCATCAAAGCGGATTCAGTATCGAGGAAGTTACCGGCACATTGCATATCGGCATAATCAATTACGTCGAGACTAGTGGTCCAATAGACAAGGTACATCTGTCTAACCTTTAGGGTGATGGTGGGCTCGATCATTTCCGAAATGTTGATTTCATAAAGAACCATGCCGTCGCCGTCTGCGTAACGCTCGTTCATATTAGCGCCTGCATTGTTGATAACGATGAATTCGTGATCTTCGCCTTTGCTGCTGGTTTTATAAATGGCATCATCGATGTGATATTCCTTGGCAGGATCTCTGGTGAGAGGTGTCATACTCGGGGTGGGTGTGACAGTGGTAGGTGTTGTGGTTGTTACCTTAGGTGTGTTACCTGCGGTATTGGTTGTGTCAGTGGGGTTTTCCGGTGTTGTAACGGCGGTGGTTTCGCCGATAGGAGTTGTGTCTGCACTTGGTGGGGTGGTTGTTTGGCCTTTTGTGGTGGCAGGGGTTTCGCTACCGCCGCACGAAACGAGAACAGAGAGCGTCAAAACCATAGCCAGGGTCAAAACCAATACAAGAATCTTTTTCATAATAACCTCCTTAAATACTACCTAAAAGGTGTGTTGGGAATTTTACACTCATATTATACTATATTTTTTACAAAATATCAATACTTGTTGTGCAAAAAAGCTATCTTTTTTGATTGTTTTTCGCTCTTTTTGTGAAAATAAACAAAGCAAAGTCAGGGAATCAGCGTATCTTTGATTATGCGATTAACAATCCAATGCTCGCGATAGTAGCTGTTATCTCTGAATTTGTCATTATTTTTCTCCATCTTTATGAACATTTCTTGTTTAAGTCGATATTTCAGATTGGCGTATGTCGGTTCGTTTGCTAAATTGTTCATTTGGAGCGGATCGTTTTGATTATCAAACAGCAGTTCTTTTTCGGGGTTTTTGAAGATGGCGTAGGTGTACTGTTTGGTGCGGTAGGCGCGCCATTCATGGCCGTTTCCGTATGTGGCGGTAGGTCCTGTCCCCATCATAAGTGAGCCTTCGTCTGAAATCGTTATGCCTTGGATCTCATCTTTTTTATTAATGCCTTCAACCGTTTCGGGAATGGGAAGATTCATATAGGAGAGAAGTGTTGGCATGATATCGACGGTGTTGAAGTTGGCATCACAAACTGATGGTGTGAACTCTTTGCCTCGAATCAAGTAGGGAACACGAACGGCTTCTTCATAGAATATGTTTTTGGCGCGTCTTCCGTGTGCACCGAACAATTCTCCGTGGTCGGATGTGAAAATGACAATGGAGTTGTCACGAAGTCCGAGTTGATCAATCGCGTCAACAAGTCTTCCGAAATTGTCATCAAGATTGGCAACCATGGCGTAGTACACACGGCGCCATTCTTCAAGTTCCTGTCTTTCACGCTCGGAAAGCTTCGCCCAATCATCAGCATAGGGGTCATTTTCGGGGAGGTAATTTTCGGGATTTGGGAAGGTCTTGTTTTGGAACAGTTTGTAATACTTTTCGGGCACATTCTCTTTGATCCACGGGTCATGCGGCGTGCCGAGGGAGAGAAAGAGCGCGAACGGCTTGTCATTTGCAGAAAGACGTGTCAAGTGTTCAATTGCCATATCGGTCTGGCAATCGGGCTCGTAGCCGTCGTAGTAGATCTTGTCTTTGGAATTGAGATGGTAATAAGCAAGCGGAGAATAATAGTCATGATGAAAGTTAAAGCCTGCAAAAAAGTCATCAAAGCCAAGGCGCTGACCTTCGGGAATGTAGGAATTGTCGGGGTTGAAGTGATCACCCCAGACATTTGCCCACAGGTGCCATTTGCCAATATAGCAGGTTTCATATCCGTTTGCACGCAGAACGTTTGGAAAGGTAATATGGTTTTGGCTGATGCGGATTTCGTTGATGACCATGCCGGTGGAGGTTGTGTATTTTCCGGTGAGCAGAGAAGCGCGGTAGGGCGCGCAGACCGGATGCCCCGAAACGGCGTTATCCATAATGGTGGATTCTTTGGCGAACGCATCGATATTCGGTGTTCTTGCTCGAGTGTCACCGTTATAGCCGACGCTTTGATAGCGGAGCTGATCGGCAAAAATGTAAATTAAGTTGGGTTGGCTCATTGTTTGACACTCCTTTGGGTTTGATTGTATTTATTTTAGCAAAATATTTTTGAAAAATCAATAAAACATACAAATTATTTTTGAGTTTTGAATTTCCGACTGCAATAAGAAAACGCCTCCCGATGGGAAACGTTGAAGCAAGCGGGTGTTCAAAAGTGTTAAATATTGTTGTGAAAGTAATACAAGACCATGGTTTGCGTATCGAAAAAATAAATATCATAATTGGCAAGTGTGGTCGTGGTCGTGCCGTCGTCCCAAGTGGTTGTGATTTTTTCTGACTCAATATAGTCTTGAAAGTCTCCTTCGGAATCATATACATAATATCATTTTTTCTGTGTTTTTTCAATGACAAAACAAAAATCCGCCCGAAGAAATTCGGGCGGATAGTTTGGATTAGTAAATGGAATTACTTGTTATCCTTGATAGCTGCCTGAGCTGCAGCGAGTCTTGCGATCGGCACGCGGAAGGGCGAGCAGGATACATAGTCAAGACCGATGCTGTGGCAGAATTCAACAGATGTGGGGTCACCACCGTGTTCGCCGCAGATACCAACGTGGAGGTTGGGATTAACGGGCTTACCAAGGGTGATAGCCATCTTCATGAGCTTACCAACGCCAACCTGGTCGAGTTTTGCGAAGGGATCGTTTTCGAAGATCTTGGTGTCATAGTAAGCGTTGAGGAACTTACCTGCGTCATCTCTGGAGAAGCCGTATGTCATCTGTGTAAGGTCGTTTGTACCGAAGCAGAAGAAGTCAGCTTCCTTTGCGATTTCGTCAGCAGTTACACAAGCTCTGGGGATTTC
>JAFXJX010000055.1 GCA_017532025.1 Clostridia bacterium
ATCTCCTTTAACTTATACGTTTGTGTGATTTTTGCTTATTCAGCGTCAGCGGTTTCTTCAGCTTCAGCGGGAGCGTCTTCGCCCTGTCTGCCTTCGATGACAGCATCGGCAAGAACAGAGGAGATCAGCTTGATGGCGCGGATCGCGTCATCGTTACCGGGAATGATATAATCAGCATCATCGGGATCGCAGTTGGTATCAACGATAGCGATTACCGGAATACCAAGTTTCTTAGCCTCAAGAACTGCGTTGCGCTCCTTGTGGGGGTCAACGATAAAGACTGCGGAAGGAAGGGTTTCCATGGTCTTGATACCGCCGTAGGACTTTTCAAGGTCGGTCTTTTCCTTCATAAGAGCCGCAACTTCCTTCTTGGGAAGTACGTCGAATGTGCCGTCTTCAGACATTCTTTCAAGGTCCTTAAGACGAGCGATGCTCTTCTTGATGGTCTTGAAGTTGGTGAGCATACCGCCGGGCCAACGCATATTAACATAGTACTGACCGCAACGTTCTGCTTCTTCCTTAATTGCGTCAGCAGCCTGCTTCTTGGTGCCAACGAAAAGGATGGTGCCCTTCTCGGTGGAAAGGTCGCGAACGAACATATACGCTTCTTCAAACTTCTTTACAGTCTTCTGAAGGTCGATGATGTAGATGCCGTTTCTTTCGGTGAAGATGTACTGAGACATCTTGGGGTTCCATCTTCTTGTGTGATGTCCAAAATGGACGCCTGCTTCAAGCAGCTGTTTGATTGTGATAACTGACATTTTTATGTCCTCCTTCGGTTATTTCCACCATTCCGTAGCATGATCTCATAAAAACATGACCGAAAGCAAACGGAATGTGTGTATTTCGCGCACTCACGGACTTTGCCGTGAGCTATCACAGCGCGATTGTTATTATATCATAAATATAAATTCATTGTCAATCCATTCCATGAAATTTACATTTTGTTTACAATTGAATGCCACTTCCCGGCTGAATCTGCGAGGGATTCACCAAAATGATGTCATCTCCGATGCGAGTGATAGCACACCAAGGAATCACACAGCTCTCTTCCCGCTTGAAACCAAAGTATTTCAGATCCCCCGGAATGATGAGTGAAATAATTTTGCCGCTTTTCAAATCAATCGCAAGATCGCAGACATACCCAAGTCTTCGTCCATCACATACCGAGACAACTTCCTTATCACGTAGAGCGTTCACTGTGGTAAGATAGTCGTGACAGGAATCCTTCTTTTTGGGCTGTTTTTTGGAAAACACCGTCATAAGATAATGCAGATCAGGCCGCCGCTGCCCTCATTGATGATACGGCCGAGCGTCTCGGAAAGCTTCGAGCGCGCATCATCCGACATATTGGAAAGCTTGGCATGAAGTCCTTCGTTCACAAGTTCATACAGTGTCTTTCCGAACAGATTGGTTTCCCATATCTTGTTCGGATCTTCTTCAAATTCAGAAAGCAAATAGCGAAGCAGCTCCTCGCTCTGCTGTTCGCTTCCCACCACAGGGTCAATCTCGGTTTCAATATTCGCCTTGATCATGTGAATCGACGGAGCGCTCGCCTTGAGCCGCACGCCGTATCCACCCGAATGGCGCACGATTTTGGGGTCTTCGAGCTTCAAATCGTGAATATCAGGCACAACAATGCCGTAACCGTTTGTTTCCACAGCGGCAAGCGCTTCGGCAATGCGGTCATACTTTCGTTTCACCTCGGCAAGCGAACACAGCATTCCGATCAATGCACCCTCATCCTTCACGTCAAGCGCGGAAAGCTCACTGAGTACCGAGAAATAAAGCCCCTCTTTGAGTTCTGTTTTCAGCCTGACCTTGCCCTTGCCAAGGTCCACTCGGTCAAGCAAAATGCGGCTGACGTACTCACCGGCCTCATAGTTGCCGCACGCTGCGCGAAGCTCGCCCACTTTGCCCACACTGCCCGCAAGCATCATAACCTCCTTGCGAAGTGCCGTCACAAGCGGATGCGCGGGGTCAAGTGCCTCTGTCCACTTGGGAATATCCACCTTGATTTCATCAATCGGAAATTCATACAGCACCATTTCAAGAATATGACGAATATCCTCAGGGTCGAGTATCAAACAGTTCACAAGTGCCACAGGCACACCGTAACGGCGCTCAAGCTCCAAAGCAAGCAGTTCGCTTTCACGCGATTCGGGATGTGCAGAATTCAGCACAATGGCAAACGGCTTACCAAGAGCGGCAAGCTCGGCAACCACACGTCTCTCGGCATCTTCATAACTGCGTCTTGGAATCCCGCAAATACTACCGTCGGTGGTTACCACAATACCGATGGTAGAGTGATCGGTGATGACTTTCTTCGTGCCAAGCTCGGCTGCCACCTCAAACGGCATGGGTTCTTCCGACCAAGGCGTCATCACCATACGCGGCACCCCTTCTTCCTCAGTGCCAAGCGCATCCTCTGCAAGATACCCCACGCAATCAATCATTTTCACCTGCAAAGACGCCACTCCGCCATCCAGCGAAATTCCCACCGCCTCATCGGGAATGAACTTCGGCTCGGTGGTCATCACCGTCTTGCCGGAAGCACTCTGCGGCATTTCGTCTCTTGCCCGCTCGCGGTCATAATCTCCCTGAATATTGGGAAGCACAAGGGTTTCCATAAACCGCTTGATAAAGCTGGATTTTCCGGTTCTGACGGGACCAACCACCCCGATGTAAACGTCCCCGCCGCACCGTTCGGCGATATCTTGATAAATGCTGTGTTTCTCCGACATACATAGTCCTCCGCGAAGCTTTTTTTGTTTCACTCATACCTATTCACAGAGAAGAAAAGTTATGACACAAAAAAGCCGCAACCCGCAGTTTGCGGATCGCGGCTTATCAATACTTATGCCGAATAAACCAAAGAGCCGTCCGAAAGATCGATTAGAAATACCGAACCGCCCTCACAGGTGCAAAAATAATGCACCGTTTCACGAATCAAGGGAGCGTTCTTCACGCGCGAAAGATAGGCAAGCACTTCAGGCGGATTCATCACCGTGCCGGAAATGATACGCGGCACTTTCCTGACGGCAAGCCCTTGCAAAGTGAAAAGAAGCTGCCCCGCATAGGAATACGCGGAAAGACCCTCTTTTTCTGTCACGACAAGAATCATGTTCTCCGCCACCGAAACGCTGACAAGATCGCCCTCGCCCGCAAGCGGCAGTGTAAAATATCTGCCGTCGGCATCAACCGTAAGTTCGTTTTCATCCTCGCGCAGACGAATCGTTTTGCCCTTGGCGTTAATCATACTGAAAACCTTCATAAAAACCTCGTTTTTCTTACTTTTCGCTTACCATGGCTCTCACAAGATCGCAGAAGCGATCGCAAGAGGCAAGATCAAGCGCTTCATTCGGCGAGTGGATTTCATACATGGTAGGTCCTACCGAAAGTGCGTCGCAGTCGTCAAGCTTCGAAACAAAAATGCCGCACTCAAGTCCCGCATGAATGCCGTTCACCACAGGCGTGGACTCAGGGAAAAGCTCTTGGTAAATCCTCAAAAAATCAGATGCCAACTTGGAGTTGGGGTTCATATCCCAACCGCTCGAGCGATCTTCCAGCAAATAATCAAACGCACACGCTTTGGCAAGACGCTTGAAGGAAAGAAGCAACGCATCCATTTCGCTATCGCAAGACGAGCGCGCCATCACCGATGCCACAACGCGATTTTCTTCGGTCGCGATGATACCGATGTTAGAGGATGTACGCACAAAATCAGGCTTCACAGGCGACATGGCATATACACCGTTCACAGGGAGTGTCAGCATATTGATCACAGCCGAAGTATCCTTGTAAGAAAGGCAGCTTTCCACAATTTTGCCGCGGCGCAGAATCACGCGAAAGGCTTTGTCAGCCTCCGCAAGCTCGGCGGCAATCTTCTTTGCCTCCTCTTCGGCAAGCGCTTTGGCTTTTTCCATATTGAGCACAATAATTTGCGCTTCACATTCGCGCGGAATGGCATTGCGCTTGTTGCCACCGCCGATTGAAACCAAATGGAAGGGGCAATCGTCATATAAACGGGCAAGAATTCTGCCCATCAAACGAATGGCATTGGCTCTGCCCGTGTGAATATCCGCACCCGAGTGGCCGCCCGCAAGACCCTTAACTGTCAGATTCAAGGTGTGTTCATGCGCCGCTTCTCTGTCAAATTCGTGCACAAACATCAAATCAGCCGAGCCCGCGCAGGAAGCAATCGCTTCCCCGTCGGGGCTGGTGTCCATATTCAAAAGACGGCGGGCGGTAATCTTGCTGCAATCAAAACCGTGCGCGCCGAAAAGACCTGTTTCCTCGCCCGATGTAAAAAGGCATTCGAGAACCGGATGCTCAAAGGTTTCATCCGAAAGAAGTTCAAGCATCACTGCCACAGCCACGCCGTCATCAGCACCAAGCGTTGTGCCTCGTGCGCGAAGCATACCGTTTTCAATGTACAAGTCAAGCGGATCTGTTTCAAAATCATGCTCGCAGCCGCCATTCTTTTCACACACCATATCGGTGTATCCCTGCAAAAGAATCGGCGCTACCTCCTCATATCCTGCCGTCGCGTCTTTTCGCATGAACACGTTGCGGTGTTCATCGGTATAGCAGTATATACCACGCGCTTTGGCAAACGACTGTAAGTATTCCACCATGCCGCCCTCGTTGCCCGATCCGCGCGGAATGGCAGAGATTTCTTCAAAATACTGAAAAAAAGATGTATGGCGATAGCCCTTGATGATATATTCCATAAGTAAAACCTCACTTTCGGTTATACTCATATTATAATCGCAAGCGTGTCAAAATGCAAGAACAAAACAAAAAAGAGAGAGCAAAATTTGCTCTCTCTTTTCGTATCTTACAGCTTGGTGTAGTTTACCTTAACGCCGGGGCCCATGGTGGAAGCCACAACGCAGCTCTTGATATACTGACCCTTTGCAGCGGCAGGCTTAGCCTTGATGATAGCACCGAGAAGTGTATCAAAGTTTTCCTGGAGCTTTTCAGCGCCGAAGGAAGCCTTACCGATGGGGCAGTGGATGATGTTGGTCTTGTCAAGACGGTATTCGATCTTACCGGCCTTAGCTTCCTTAACAGCCTTGCCGAGATCCATGGTTACAGTACCTGCCTTGGGGTTAGGCATAAGGCCCTTAGGACCGAGCACCTTACCAAGACGGCCGAGAAGACCCATCATGTTGGGAGTGGTAACGATTACGTCGAAGTCGAACCAGTTTTCTTTCTGGATCTTTTCGATGTACTCTTCAGCGCCTACATAGTCAGCGCCTGCTGCTTTGGCTTCTTCAGCCTTGTCGCCCTTAGCGATAGCGAGAACGCGAACGGTCTTACCGGTTCCGTTGGGAAGTACGATAGCGCCGCGAACCTGCTGGTCTGCGTGACGGGAGTCAACACCGAGGCGTACGTGAACCTCGATGGTTTCGTCAAACTTAGCCTTTGCGGTCTGAACTGCGAGCGCAATTGCTTCGTTTGCATCATAAAGCTTGGCCTTTTCAACCAGCTTAGTGCTGTCCTGATATTTCTTTCCTTTGATAGCCATCGTCAAATTCTCCTTATTCCTCTACAGTAATACCCATGCTGCGGGCGGTGCCTGCGATCATGCTCATAGCGGCTTCAAGAGAAGCGGCATTCAGGTCGGGCATCTTGGTTTCAGCGATCTGCTTAACCTGTTCCTTGGTCAGCTTAGCAACCTTGGTCTTGTTCGGTGTGGGCGATGCGGATTCAATACCGCAAGCCTTCTTGATCAGAACAGGAGCGGGGGGAGTTTTGGTGATGAATGTGAAAGAACGGTCAGCGTAAACCGTGATAACGACAGGAATGATGTAACCTGCCTGATTCTTGGTTCTTTCGTTGAATTCCTTAATGAAGTTAGGAATAGAAACGCTGTATGTGCCCAGGGCAGGACCTACAGGGGGGCCGGGGAGTGCTTTTCCTGCGGGCAGCTGAAGTTTGATATAACCTGTAATTTTCTTTGCCATGTTAATACACCTCCGAATGTGGTTAATGAAGCGGAAGATTCAAAAAATTTTCTTCCTCCCACAGGTACATTTTGGAATGTACCAAAACCTGAAATAAATTAGTCTTTGATACGCTCAACGCTACTCGATTCGAGTTCAACGGGCGTTTCGCGTCCAAACATGGACGCCATAACCTTGATCTTTTTCTTGTCTTCGGAAATCTCCTCGACACGGCCGATAAAGCCGTTCAGTGCGCCGGAAATGATCTTAACGCTATCACCAACTGCAAAGGTAAGCACTGTGGTAGCTGGCTTTTCAACACCCATTGCCGCAACCTCGTCATCAGAAAGCGGAATCGGTCTCGAGCCGGGACCAACAAAACCTGTCACACCGGTGATGTTTCTCACCACGTGCCATGTTTCGTCGGTCATGACCATTTTGATCATAACATACGAGGGGAACACCTTGGATTCGACCTCTTTGGTAACCTCGCCATCCTGTACAACTTCAATCACAGTAGGGATCTGAATATCGAAGATCTTGTCCTGAAGGCCGCGGTTTTCCACGATTTTTTCAAGGTTTGTTTTTACTTTGTTCTCATAGCCGGAGTATGTGTGTGCCACATACCATCTGGCTCCGTCCATATACTCTGCCATCTTTAGTTGCCCAAGCTGACAAGAGCGGTGATAAGTTTTGCCAAGCCAACGTCAACAAGCGAAACCACAGCACCGAGAACAACCAGAATGGCAATCAGCCAAAGGGTGTTCTTTGTGGTAGCGGATCTCGGATACCATGTAACGCGCTTAGACTCTGTTTTGACACTCTTGAAGAAGCCAACCTTTTCGGGCTTCTGAGTATTTTTGTCTTTTGCCATGATACCCTCCTTATTTGGTTTCCTTATGAGCAGTGTGCTTCTTGCAGAAACGGCAATACTTGTTCATTTCAAGTCTATCGGGGTCGTTTTTCTTGTTTTTCTTCGTATCGTAGTTTCTCTGCTTGCATTCGCTACAAGCCAATGTGATCTTAACTCTCAATTTCGGCACCTCCTAAAAAATTTGAAGCATCGTGCATGACGAACACCATGCTCCCGAATACCTCCCTCAAATCGGAGATTTTTCCGCGCGTTCCCTAAAAAATTCCGCACAAAAAAAGACCTCTCCGCAGAGGTACTGATAGTTTAGCATATCTTTTTCCATTTGTCAAGGGGTTTGTCCGATTTTTTTCATTTTTTAAGTTTGCGTCAAAACAGGATGCGGCATTCACCGCATCCTGCAAGTATCATTTTATCTTTTCGCCAAGCTTCATGCCCATTTCTACAGGCACTTCCTTGCCTTCGTTTGTGGCTTCAAAGAGAACATCAGGCAGCGCCACGCGGTCTTTCCCCACAAGCACAACCACCGTTGAGCCGCCGTAGAGGAATCTGCCCTTCTCTTCTCCTCGGTCAAAACGCTCGCCCATCGGCTTGTTTTCAATCTTGCCGACCAACATCGCGCCCACTTCGATCTGCGCAAGCTTTCCGAAGTTATCTGATTCATACACCGTCACTTCCCTTGCGTTCTCTTTGAACACAGGATGCAAACGAAGTGCAATCGGACGCACGGTGTGGAATTTACCTTTGATATACTTGTTGAGAATCGGCTTGCCGCCATCGACAAACGCATAGCGGTGATAATGATGCACACAAAGGCGGAACACAAGGCACACACCGCCGTCAAAATCCTCTGCCAACTTTTCATCGGCAAGAAGATCGACAAGCGTATATTCACTCTGCTTAATCGGCATCACGCTGCCCTGTTCGATCGGATACACGCTGAGAAGCCCATCGCAAGGCGCCACAAACGCATCGAGATCTTTTTCAATCGGGCGAAGCTCGGGGCGGATGCGTCTTGTGAAAAAGTCGTTGAAGTTACGGTATTCTTCCTTCTCATATAAAGAAAGGTCAATTGCATTCTTCCTGATAAAACGCTTGATCATCGGCTTTGACAGGCGCGAATCTAAAAACGCACCGCTAAGACGCGAAACCCATCTTGCCATCAAAAGGCGAAGAAGAAGTCTGCCAAACACATTTCGGTAAAGAAAACGTAAAAAACCGGTATCTTCAGGTGGTGTTACGGCATCAAATTCACGCACAGTGTTGTTCATACTCAACCTCTATAGAGGTAAATGTATGCCGCAATGGCAATGGCTTCGGCAACGCCGATGGCAACCATCACCATAATATGCTTCATCTGCGGCTTTCTGAGCTGGAACTTGGAAACAAACGCAATTGCCATAAAGAGCACCACCGCAAAATACACAATGGCAATGTCTTTGGGAATTGCATAGCTGAGAAGCAGAACAAAAGGAAGAATGATTGACGCCGAAGTAACAGGAAGACCGGTGTAGGTCTTTCTTACAGTCTCGCCGCCTTCGGTGCTCTGTCTTTCTTCTTCGGTTACGTTAAAGTATGCAAGACGAATCATGGCGCAGAGCGCATAAAGCACCAAAATACCCATCAAGCCAATGCGGCAAGCCTGCAAAAGATTGTTATCTTTCAGCTTCAGAAGAAAATCCGATGTGTCAAGAAGCGCAAAACCGATGCTGGCAGGCAGAATACCAAACGCCACCAGGTCGGAAAGCGAGTCGATTTGAATGCCATAGTTGCACTGCATCTTGGTGCGATCTTTCTTCATTCTCGCCACCTTACCGTCAAATGCATCGCAAAGGCCGCAAAACAGAAGAAACATACATCCGAGATAAGGATGCCCTGTTCCGGAAAGTGAAACAATAATACCTGTGGTAGCAGAAACAAGCGATAAATAGGTCAAAATAACCGTATAATCAAAAAATCCAATCATAGCCGCCGTTTACCTCCGTCTTTATCATTAAATAGAAGTTTCTTTTCTTTTGTGTATCGCATGATAAACCAAATACGCAATCAGCATGATAATGCCGCAAAGCAGAACGCAGAAATAGAACGAGAGCGCTCGGCTGAAAATGCCAAGGTGGGCGTAATCCTGCACAAGATTACCAAGCCCGTCAAGCAGGATATAATCCGAAACGCCGATAGCACCCGGCATGGGAATCACGTTTGAGCCGAGATACACGTAGCACTGCGTGGCAGCGATGTCCACCGCTTGAGAGATCGCCCCTCCCGTACCAAGGTAAGCAAGCACCGTTACCATGGTAAGAGAAATCCTTTGAAGCAGGTTGAACAGAAAAACAATCACAACCATTCTGTGCTTACCTACAATCATTTTCGAGCATTCACGGTAACGAACCATTGCCGAATCGAGACGTTTTTCAATCTTCTCGCGCTTTTTCAAAACCTTCAGCCATTCAAGAAAGCCAAGACATTTGTTACAAAAACCAAATAAGATCTTTTCTTTGCGAAGCAGAAGCCAGAACAAAAGCACAAGTCCCACCTGCACCGCCGCACCCGCAATGATCAAAACCTTGGACAGGACGCTAAAAGAAAGGAAGAGTCTCGGACGCAAGAGAAAGCTCAAAAATCCAACCACAACCATAGCGAGCATGTACATCATCAGATTGAGCAGCAGAATAACGGTAGCAACCGCACCCGAAATACCGCTTTGCATCATAAAGTACGCGGAAGCAGGCTGTCCGCCCGTGGCAGACGGTGTTATCGAAGAAAGATAAATATCCGATGCCGAGTACGTAAGACCGTCAAGAAGATTTCTCTTGTACCCAAAGTTTCTTGCAATATACACAAGAGAAACACCCTCAAACACAATGAACCCTATCATACAAAGAACAGCCGATATCACATAGACAGGAGAGGCCTCTGAGAGATATTCCACAAAGCCTTGCCAAGTAAAACCACGACTCTGCGAAACAATAACATATATACTTGCCGCTGCAATGGCAACAAACAAAAGCGACCAAATCACTTTGCTGTACCAATGCTTTTTCTTCAGCTTAGCCAATCGCGCACCCTCCAAACCCATTTTCCTACAACCGTTCCTCACCAAATACACAAAAAATACACAAAAACAAGCGTCTTTTTGGCTTTTTTGACAGGAAGACACAGAATACACTTCATTTTACTACATTTCTTTTCAATTTACAAGTGCTTTTTGAGAAAAAACCAAAAATTTACAAATAAAGTGAATTTTATGTGAAAAAACGCACACAGCAAAATGCCATGTGCGTTTTGTAATGTTATGATTAGTCTTCAGCGTTTGCCTTAGCGTCGGCAATGATCTTCTGAGAAATATTGCCGGGCACTTCATCATAGCGAATCACATTGTAAGTGAACGAGCCCTTACCCTGTGTCATAGCGCGGAGCGAAATGGTGTAGTCAGCCATTTCTGCCTTCGGCACTTCTGCTTCAATCACGGTATAACCGGGCTTCTTTTCGGAAGGATCCATACCGAGAACCGAACCGCGGCGCTTGCCGTTGAGGTCACCGAGAATCGAGCCGGCAACTGCTTCGGGAATGGTAACCTTAAGGTTGCCAACCGGTTCAAGCAGAACGGGATGTGCCTTGGGCAAGCCTTCTTTATACGCAATGCTTGCCGCCATCTTGAAGGAAAGTTCGTCCGAGTCAACTTCGTGATACGAACCGTCGTACAGATCAGCGTGGAGGTTAACCATGGGATAACCAACCAGAACACCCTTATGCATTGCTTCCTGCAGACCCTTTTCTACTGCGGGGAAGAAGTTCTTCGGAACAGCACCACCCACAACGCTTGTGGTGAAGGTGAGTCCTTCGTCTTCACCGGGAGAGAAGGTGATCAGAACGCGACCGAACTGACCCTTACCGCCCGACTGCTTCTTATGCTTGCCTTCCTGCTGTACCGATTTGCGAATCGTTTCGCGGTAAGCAATCTTGGGCGTTACGTATTCAGCCGAAACGCCGTTTCTCGCTTTGAGTCTTGCCAAAACAACATCAAGCTGCATATCGCCAAGGCCCGAAACAAGAAGCTGCTTGGTTTCGGTGTTGTTTTCAAACTTCAAAGTCTTATCTTCGTCAAGAAGCTTGATAATTCCCTGAGCAAGCTTATCTTCTTCGCCCTTGGTCTTAGGACGGATCGCCATGGTGTAGTTCGGCTCCACATAGTGAATACGGGTGAAACGGAAGTCAACCGGAACGGCAGACAAGGTGTCGTTGGTTGCTGTATCGGCAAGCTTTACAACAGCACCGATATCGCCGCAAGCGAGTGCATCCACTTCGGTCTGGGTCTTACCGCGGATGATGTAAAGCTTCGAGAACTTTTCGGAAGTACCGGTGCGCATATTCTTGAGCACGGTACCTGCGGTAAGCTCACCCGACATCACCTTGAAATAAGAGGTTCTGCCGAACTGGTCGCTGACAGTCTTGAAGATAAAGATCGAAGGTGTGCCATCTCTTTCGATCGGCATGGTGGTGTATTCTTCACCGCGAAGGATCTTTTCCACTTTCTTCTTGTCGGGATAGGGGAAGGAATCGACAATCGAGTCCATCAGAGCCGCAACACCCCACAAATTGGTGGCAGAGCCGCAGAAAACGGGGGTAACTTTACCCGAAATGATACCGTTTTGAAGTGCTTCAACAGCTTCTTCCTTGGTAATTTCTTCGCCGTCGAAATATTTCATCATGAGGTCATCGTCAACCATGGCGATGGCTTCATAGAATTTATCGCGGTATTCTTCAATAAGCGAAGGATCAGCATCTTCTTCAAAACGCTTGCCTTCCTTGTCGTATGTATATTTCTTCAGCTCAATCAGATTGATGAGCGCGCCTTTTTCAGCGGGGATCAGCATCGGGCAGATCGAAGTGCCGAATTTTTCGGTCAGCTGTGCGATAACATTCGCATAGTTGGCTTCGGGATCGTCGTACTTATTGATGAAAACCGCCTTGGGAACGCCTGCGTGTACGGCTCTTTCCCATGCGATTTCAGTACCGACTTCAACGCCCGCCTTAGCATCAACCGTAAAGAGTGCGGAACCGCAAACGCGGAGCGCCGCCTGTACTTCACCTTCAAAGTCAAGGAAGCCGGGGGTATCTATAATATTGATCTTTGTGCCCTTCCAAACCGTGTTGGCAAGGGTCAGGTTGATCGAAAAACCTCTTTTGATCTCTTCGGGATCACAGTCGCAAACCGTGTTGCCGTTTGCAGGCTTACCAAGACGGTCAGTCGCCTTGGAAAGATACAGCATAGCCTCAGCAAGCGATGTTTTACCGCTTCCTCCATGTCCGAGAAGGGCTACGTTTCTAACTTGTTTTGTATTAAAGGTTGCCATGATAGTATACTCCTTTGTCTATAAGGTTTTGCATAAACAGGACTTGCGCCCCATATGTTCCATTATACCGCAGAATTTATTCTTGTGCAAGTGGCTTTTTGCACTTTATTCTTTCGGAAATGCCGAAATTTCACCTTAATTTTTGTACACTTTAGACAAATTGTCCTTGAAACAACCCTCTTTTCGCCATTTCTTTGTCTATTTCGTTCAAAACAACAACCTTTTTTCGGCTCCAAAGGGGCGCCACAAGCGAGTCAAGCGGCGCATCTCCCGTGAGCCTGCCAATCACCGTGTCAGGCGGCATTACGGTAAGCTGGTCGCATACCGTTTTCACATATTCCTCCATGGTGGGAATATAGACTTGCCCGTCAAGGTATTCGCGCTCCATCGCCGTACCCTTCATAATATACAAAAGATGCAGTTTTACGCCGTGCGGTTTTAAGGATGCCACCGCCCTTGCGCTTTCCATCATCATATTATGCGTCTCACCCGGCAGATAGTCAATCAGGTGAATCACCACGTTCAAGCCCTTTAACTTTTCGTAGCCGCGCAGGAATGCTTCAAAATCGTGCCCGCGGTTGATGCGACGCGCCGTTTCGTCGTGTACGGTCTGCAAGCCAAGCTCCACGGTCAGGTGGGTCTTCTCTGCCATTTCAAACAACAACTCCACCACATCAGCTTCAAGACAGTCAGCACGTGTGGCAATGTCAAGCCCCACCGCATCGGGGAGCAAAAGCGCCCTCTCGTACAGTGAACGAAGCACTTCGGCAGGCGCATAGGTGTTCGTGTGCGCCTGAAAATAGGGGATACACTTGCCGCCCTGCCATTTCTTCTCAAATTGACGGCGCGAGATGGCATACTGCTCTTCAATCGAAAGTTGATGTGAGGGTGCAAAGTCACCGCTTCCCCGCCCCGAGCAGTAGGTACAGCCGCCAATGCCGCAACTTCCGTCAATGTTCGGGCAGGTAAAGCCTGCGTCCAGCGGCACTTTGTACACCTTACAGCCAAAGGTCTGTTTGCCGTAATAATCAAAGGTATAATATCGCTTGTTGGTATTGGAGTTAACAAAGGGATTGTTCATAAATTCCTCGCATAGGTCTTGATGATTTTATTATAGCAGACTATGAAAAGATTGTCAAACACCCATTCAATTGGAAAAGGGGCCGCGGTTAAGAGCTCAGGATATTTCCCAAGACCTTAGTTGCAACCCCTTTTAAGCAAAATCAAATTAACCCTTGTCTCTTGCGGCAACGACAAAACCGTCGCGGTTGTTGCCGGAAATCACGTACACCGAATTCTCCTTGACTTTCACCTCAGTCAAAGCGCCTTGCGATGCAGGCGTGTAATAGATATTCCAAAGCGTACCCGACGAATCGGCAACGGCGAGCGGCTCTTCAAAGCTGTAGTTTTTGAGAAGCGTAAGATAAGCCGAAAGCGTCAGGCGGTTCTTTTGCATATACTCGGCGTGAGGTGTTCCCACATAGCGGAAATAGCCGCTTTCGCCACTCATAATAAAACCGTATTTAGCACAATTGGCATCAAACCAATCGTAATAAGCGCTCTTTTTGGAAATGTGATCGATCGAAAAACCGCCCTCTTCGGTATAGACGTTAATCTCCACCACAAGACCGCTCACCCTCTCATCCGAAAGTGATGTGGCATCGGTGGTTGAATTAACAAGCTGATAGCCGTAGCGCACCTGCACATCGCGGTTGCCGGTTTTACCCACAAAGCTTGTCATCATCAGATTAAACGCCGTGTAGGCTTCGGTTTTCAAATAAAGGAGTCGCGAGCGCAAGAGATACAGTCCGCTCTTGTTCGTGTAAAGTGAAGACCAGCCAAGTTCCGAAAGCTCAGAGGAAGATAGCTTGTCAAGCTCGGTGGGTGTGTAAAGCGACGCCACCTTATAGGAATAGGGATTCTGAGAGCTTACCTCAATGAGAGAGCCTGTGTACATATCGGTGCTCGAAAGCGACACGGTCACATGCTTTGGCTTTTCAGGCTCGGGAGGGAGTGTGGTCGTAGCAGGTGTTGTACTCTCAAGCGTGCCACCCTGCTGTGTGCTTTCGGGGGTTGTGCTGTCGGGTGTTTCTACGCTCACGTAGGGTGTGGTTACCACCGGCATGGCGGCAGTGGTGTCTTGTGTGGCCTTGGGCGTTGTTACCTGCGGTTTTTTGGCTTGCGTTGTGTATGGTTCTTCTTCGTTCCCGCTGCAAGCGGCAATCAGGGTGAGAATCAATATAAGCGCACCCGCAAGACATAATACCACCGTTCGTTTTACTGTTTCTTTGTTTCTCATACGTTCATTCCTTGCCCGAAAGAATCGGGCATTTTCCTTTCTTATGTATTCTTTTTCCCACGGTCGGTAGAAGCATCATAACACATTAGAACCAGGTATATGTGGCATTCTTTTAAATCTTTTTTGAACAAACATACCCACTCTTTGTGAAAAAAAGTGAAGCTTTTCCCTTTTTGTCGAGACAGAAAAAAGCCTGTCGGGAAGTTTTTCAAACAAAAAAAGAACGAAGCCGAGGGTCTGCAAAATTAGCGGTAAAATTGAATCGCCCCTTTTCCCGCAGAGGAAGGCTTTTTTGCTATGCAGAAAACAAAGAAAAGCCCCGCACAAGGCGGGGCTATAGGAAGATTACAATTTATTTTGCTTCAGCCATTTCTTTTGCTCTTGTGAGCAACTTTGAATAACGTTCATTTTCACGAACATTATCAAACCAAGGCCATTTTGTCATTGCATTGAAGATATCATCAGGTCTTTGCCAAAACAGCCAAAGATATGGTGCCCAAACAGTTTTCCCATCTTCGAATTTTATATATGTTGTATTATTTGGGTCTTCTTTGTTGATAGTTGCATTTCCAAAAGCAGTTTCGTTTCCAACACTCATCCATGAACCGCCGGGAATTTGATTCCAACGTTCATAGCGTGAAAATGATTTTTCTAACAAGGAAAATCCTTCATCAAGCTTGTTGCTCGCAATAAGTGCTCCGGCAGCTTTCAAGGTGAATTCCGCATAGCAACCGCACCAGGCGTCCGGTACTCCGTTTTCCTTGGTACAACATGGATCATAGTGTTCCAATAGCGATAGTTTGTGCTGTTCCCAAGCAGCGGTACGTTCCGGTTCGGAAAAGTTTTGAACCCAAATTTGCTTATCTGGATTGCCGTAATAATTCATACAATATCGTCCCAAATATTGCATAAAAATCAAGAGGTCTGTGGCGTTGCGTTCACGACGAAATTCATCATATCTGCTTTGCAAAACGTATCTTTCTTCTCTCAGTTCTCCAATAGCAATTGCCTCATGCCAACTGAGCTCACTTTGTCCAATTAAGTCTTCCAGCTTATCATCGGTTGCGACAAAGCACATACGGTGTATAGAACAGCGGCGATATTCTTCATCTGTGCATTCAGTCATAATTCTTTGATGAAGCTCTTTTAACAGCTCAATGTTATCAGAAATAATATCCATATTATCAACAATCAAGTCACCAAGATAATGTATGAGCTCAAAATTGTTCGGATATTTTTGGTACATTTCTTTAGCAAAAGCAAGCTTCTCCGATTTTGAATATTGGTTGCTTCG